>NZ_CFHWAF010000013.1:0-49400 GCF_984452065.1 Hoeflea sp.
TTTGTGGTCGGTTTTGCCTATTCCCACTCCAGCCGTTCCGGGCTGCTTGACGACGCGTTCCACTCTCACAACACACAGGCCGGGCAGGTCGCGGGCGTGCGCGTGGACGCCTGGGTCACACCGCCCGAATACACCGGAAAGGCCCCCCTGTTCCTCACCGGCAGCAGCAGGGACCTGCCGGATACCATTCCAGTCCCGCAGGGCAGCGAGATGCTGGTTCGCATTGTCGGCGGGACCGGCGGCGAACAGGTGATCTACCGGTCCGGCGATGAAGAAATCTCCGTCGCGGTCGATGATCCGGCCGCCGATTCGCCGGTTCAGCCGGTTGGCGCAAATGCATCCAGCTACCGCTTCGAAGCACCCGCGGACGGGATCCTCGAAGTCCGCAGGGGAACGCAGCTGGCCGAAAGCTGGCGCTTCGAGCTCATTCCCGATACCGCGCCGCAAATCGCCTTTGACGGCGGGCCCGGACGCGCGGCGAACGGGGCGCTCGAAATCGGCTTCGTACTCAGCGACGACTACGGCGTCCAGCGTGCCTTTGCCGAAATCGTCCCGGCCGAAACGCAGTCCGGCGACGCGAGGCCGCTCTACGAGCCGCCGGAATACCCGCTCACACTGCCGCGCAAGACGGCACGCGAGCGAAAGGGACGGGAAAGCCGCAGTCTGACCGAACATCCGCTTGCCGGAAAGCCGGTCAGGGTGACCCTTGTCGCCGAGGATTTCATCGGCCAGACGGGACGCAGCAAGTCGCATGAAATGATCCTGCCCGGACGGTTCTTCAGCAATCTACTCGCCGGCGCGGTCGCCGAACAGCGTCAGGTCCTGGCGCTCGATGCAAACCGCATCGACCGCGTCATCGACCTGAACGACGCCATCACCACCGCGCCCGAGGAAACCATCAGGAACAGCACGCATTTCCTGCTCATCAAATCGGCGCGCGCCAGGGTCAAGCAGGCCTGGGACGACGACATGCTGCGCGATGCCGCCGATCATATGTGGGACATCGCGCTGGGTATCGAGGATGGCGACCTTTCCTTCGCCGAGCGCCGGCTGCGCGATGCGCAGCGGGCCCTGTCGGAGGCCCTTGAAAACGGCGCTTCCGACGAGGAAATCCAGGCACTGATGGACGAGCTGCGCGCGGCGATGAACGAATTCCTGCAAGCCCTTGCCCAACAGATGCAGCAGAATCAGAATGCCCTCCAGCAGGTGCCGCCCGAGGCGCTGCAGAATATTCTGCGCCAGCAGGATCTTGACCGCATGCTCGACCAGATCGAGAACCTTGCCCAGTCGGGCGCCCGCGATCAGGCCCAGCAGCTCCTGTCGGAACTGCAGCGCATGATGAACAATCTGCAGACCGGCCAGCATCAGCAGGCTCCCGGCGACAATCCCATGCGCCAGCAGATGGACAGGCTGGGCGAACTGATGCAGCAGCAGCAGCAACTCATGGAGGAAACCTACGGTCTGGAACAGGCGCTTCGTGAAAGACAGCGGCAGGAATATTTCCAGAACGAGGAAGGCCAGCAAAACCGGAGCGGCGAGCAGGGCGAGATGACCGAGGAACAGTTGCGCGAGGCCTTGCGCCAGCTGCGCGAACAGCAGGAAGGCCTGCAGCAGCAGCTCGGCGAGCTGCAGGAAAAACTCGAGGAATTCGGCCTTGGCCAGAATGAGGGCTTCGGCGAGGCCGGCGAGGCCATGGGCGAGGCCGGCAAGGCGCTCGGCGAAGCCGAGGGCGGCACGGCGGTCGAAGAACAGGGCCGCGCGCTCCAGGCTCTGCGTCAGGGCGCACAGCAGATGATGAACCAGATGCGGCAGGCCATGGGCGAAAGCCCCGGTCAGCAGCCCGGAACGGCGCGCAGGGACCCGCTCGGCACGGATCCGCTCGGACGGCCGCGCGCCAATTCAGGTCCTGATTTCGGCGAGGATGTGAAGGTTCCCGAAGAGGCCGACATCCAGCGCGCGCGGCGCATTCTGGAAGCCATCCGCGAACGTCTCGGCGATGCCTTCCGGCCTGAAATGGAGCGGTTTTACCTGGAGCGGCTGCTCGACAACCGGTAGGGCGTTGCAGCGCCCGTCAGGCGGCGAGCGCCCCGGCCACGACCCCGCGAATATCGGGCAGCGTGAACGGTTTCGGCACGACATCGACAATGATATCGGAAAGCGAATCGGCGCGTTCGCGCTGTCCGGCAAAGCCGGTCATCAGCAGGATCTTGAGTTCGGGGAATTCCGCCGCGGCGGTGTGCGCCAGCTCGATGCCGTCCATCACCGGCATGCGGATATCCGACAGCAGGAGATCATAGGCCGTGTCTTCACGCAAATAGCTCAGCCCGTGTGCGCCGTCCTCGGCCTCCACGACGTCATGCCCGTCCATTCTCAATGCCCGGCTGACAAAACGACGAAGCGATTCCTCGTCTTCGGCAATAAGGATCTTTGCCATTCTTTCCCGTCCGACTTGTCCGAACACCGGTTGTCCGATGCTCTCCCTTTATCATTTGCGGCACCGCCGCCGCCCGCAGATATGTCCCGGCCCACAGCAAACCACTCAAACCTTGTCACAGGGTAAATGCGCATCCGTTGCGCCATCAAACATCATGCGCCGGACGACATTCGCCATTTCATGCTTAACAGAAGGTTGGCCGCACAAGGCCTATCCGGCATCCCCGGTCACGACGCCCACAAAGGGCAGTTCGCGAAACGCATAGGCAACGTCCATACCGTATCCGACGACAAAATAGTCCGGGCATTCGAAGCCGACAAAATCGGCATTGAGCGTGCCTTCCCGGCGGCTTGTCTTGTCGAGCAGCACCGCGATCGAGACGTTGCGGGCGCCGCGCTCATACATGAGATCGCGGGCAAATCGCAGCGTGTTTCCCGATTCGAGGATGTCGTCGATCAGCAGGACATCGCGGCCGCTGACCTCGCTGTCGATATCCTTGATGATCCTGACGCCGCGGCTCTTGGTCCCCTTGCCGTAGCTCGACAGCGTTATGAACTCGACTTCCGGCTCAAGTCCGGCCGCGTGCAGGGCGCGCAGCAGATCGGCGGCGAATATGAAAGACCCTTTCAGGATGGAAATGACCAGCAGGTCTTCTTTCGGTTCGGCGGCAATCTGTCTGGCAAGACCCAGATTGCACTCGGCAATCTGTTCGGGCGAAAACAGGATGTCGATATTCTTCCCGCGGACAACAGGCATATGGGCAAATCCGGATCAAGGCTCTTCAGCGGCACAGCCGGCACGCCTGACGCGCGGCCATCCCGTTGCCGGTGTAGAACATGCATCGGCAAAGGAAAAGGGGCAAAGGAAAAGCCAAAACGGAATTATTAGCGATGTTTCCCGGCATTATGGGCCCGGGCGGCGGGCGCGTTCACATCAGCGGGCGGTGCCGCCGCCGGCGAGCGATACGCTCAGATTGCCGTAATCGCGCACATTGCTGGGCACACGGACGCGAAACCGCGTGCTTTCGCCGGCCGCCAGCCTTTCCTTGCCGGCGCGGGCGTAAAGCGGCATTTGATCGCCCTGCGCCTCCTGCGCAGAGATTGTCAGCAAAGGCACATCCTGCGCATCGGTCGAGTGGTTCCTGATGACGCCGTGGACGACGAAATAGGATGTGTCCCACACACGCAGCGGATCGACGCTGACATCGGAGAGGCTCAGGCCGTCGCCCGCACCCGTCCCGCCGGAAAACAGGGCATGGCCGCCTGAGATCCAGAACGCCAGAAGGCTGACGACGGCGACAAGCCCCGCAAAGCCGGCAGCCGGGCGCTTCGCGACATCCTTTCTTCCAGACGGTTGATTTGTAAAAAAGTTCACGCCGCGCTGTGATTCCGTGGCGGTGCCGGAGAAATCCGTTGCCCGTACCTGCGGACGCACAACAGGCGCCGGATCGCGCACCGGTCTTGCCGGGCGGATGTCGTCTTCGACATGCTCGAACTCGGCATCGATGATGTCGTCCGCGAACGCGGGTCCGGACAATTTGACCCGGTGACCGGGTGTTTTTTCGTTGCTATGTCGCGAAGGCTGTTTCGCAAAACGATTTCGCGTACTATAGCCGAATCTGTGTTTGCCGCTGCCGCTTTGCATGAGCTGTCTGCTGTTCCCCTGGCCCGGCCGTTGCGGGAATTCCTTAGCCTTCGTAAACGGATTTGGTTAACAAAGAAGAAACCCGGCGGCTGGCGCGTGCACAAAAGGGCCGACTTTTACCCGGCATTAACCGTGGCGGCAGGGCGGGCGGGTATCGGTAATGCAGGAACGAGGCGGGCGTGATCGACTTTGACAATGTTGGACTGCGATATGGCATGGGACCGGAGATCCTGCGCGATCTGACATTCGACGTTCCGCGACGCTCGTTTCAGTTCCTGACCGGACCGTCGGGTGCCGGCAAGACGACGCTTTTGCGCCTGATGTTCATGTCGTTGCAGCCGACACGCGGTTTCGTGCGCATTTTCGGCCATGACATCACGGCGATCCCGCAGCAGGAACTGCCCAAGCTGCGCCGCCGCATCGGCATCGTTTTTCAGGATTTCCGCCTGCTCGATCATCTGACGACCTATGAGAATGTGGCCCTGCCCCTGCGGGTGCGCGGAAAGGACGAAACAAGCTACCGCACCGACGTTGTGGAGCTCTTGAAGTGGGTCGGGCTCGGCGACCGGATGAACGTGCTGCCGCCGATCCTCTCGGGCGGTGAAAAACAGCGCGCCGCCATCGCGCGCGCCCTGATCGACCAACCCGAAATCCTGCTGGCGGATGAGCCGACCGGCAATGTCGATGCACCGCTTGCCCGGCGGCTGCTGCGGCTCTTTATGGAACTCAACAAACTCGGCACGGCCGTTGTTATCGCCACCCACGATCTGTCGCTGATGGATCAGGTGGACGCGCGGCGCATGATCCTCTCGGGCGGACGGCTTGAAATCTATGAATGACGTAACGCAAAGCGAAACCGGCCTGCAGGACAGCCGGCGGGAAATCGTACTGAGACCGACGGCGCCGATCGTGCCGGCGTCGAACATTGCCGGCAGCTCGCTCATGCTGGTGATATCCATCATGTCGTTTCTCGCCTGCCTGACGTTGGGCGCCGTGATCATGGTGCAGGACACGGCAAGCAGCTGGCAGAGCCAGATCTCCCGCGAGATCACCATCCAGATCAAGCCCGAGCCGGGTCTGGACCTTGATGCGGAACTGATGAAGGCGCGTGACATCGCCCTGAGTTTCACCGGAACGACGGCCGCGAAGATCGTCGATGCGGCGGCAACCGCCCGCCTGCTGGAGCCCTGGCTCGGCGAGGGCCTCGACATGGAGGAGCTTCCGGTACCGCGCCTGGTCATCGTGACCATCGACGAGTCCTCGCCGCCGGATTTCGCCGGCATGCGGGCCGCGCTGGAGGAGTCCGTTGCCAATGTCTTTCTGGACGATCACCGCACCTGGGTGGACCGGCTGATCGCCATGGCCAATACGACGGTCATCATCGGGCTGGGGGTCCTCGCCCTCGTCTTCACGGCAACCATACTGACTGTAGTCTTCGCAACGCGCGGCGCGCTGTCGGGCAATCATCACATCGTCGAAGTTCTGCATTTCGTCGGAGCGGAGGCGAGTTTCGTCGCGTCCAAATTTCAAAAGCACTTCTTCCTGATCGCATTGAAAGGCGCGCTGGCCGGCGGTCTCGGGGCGACACTGTGTTTTGCGGTCGCCAGCCTGTGGGCAAGCGTCAGCCTGGCAACGCCGGAGAGCGACCAGGCCACAGCGCTTTTTGGCGGTTTTTCCATGGGTGCCGGCGGCTATATCGGCGCGCTGGCGATCGTGGTCATCACCGCCGTTCTCACCGCCCTGACGACGCGCATTACGGTGATCCGCACGATCGCGGAAATCGATCTCATCCGGTCCGATCCGACCTATTCGATCTAGATGTGAGTTCTCACCAGGTTGTTCACAGCGTTCTGGCGCTTGCCACAAAGGCGCTGTATGGAAGACTCATGAACACCGAACAAAGCGGCGAATCGGTATCCTCCGATCCGCCGCAAAAGCACGGCGGGGGCGTGCGCTGGCTCATGCGGCTTGCAGGGATAACCCTGCTTCTCGTCGCCGTGGCGGTGGGTCTTGTTGCCGGCAGCTTCCTTCGCTTTTCGCGCGACGTCATCGAACTGGCGCCGCCCGGGACGCTTGCCAAGGCTGACGGTATCGTCGTCCTGACAGGCGGAAGCCAGCGCATTGACCGGGCGGTGGAGCTTCTGGCCGACGGGACGGCCGCGCATCTGCTTATCTCCGGCGTAAACCCGTCGACCACGGGCAGCCAGATACAAAGGCTGACACGGGCGGAACCGGCGCTTTTTGAGTGTTGTGTCGATATCGGACATGACGCCATCGACACAATCGGCAACGCCAACGAGGCCGCCCTTTGGGTCCGCAAGAACGGCTATCGCGACGTCATCGTCGTCACCAGCAACTACCACATGCCGCGCAGTCTTCTGGAACTGAGGCGCGTCGATCCGCAGACAAACTTCATTCCCTATCCGGTCGTCATTCGCGACCTGACCCACCTGCGCTGGATGCAGGAGCCGGGGATTATGCGCATGCTTGCCGCCGAATATGCCAAATATCTCGGAGCACGGCTGCATCTGTCCCGCGGAACCCATTCGAGAGACGGGCTGCGTTCAAGCAACCGGGATGTGGCCGCCGGCCGGACCGCCAAGTCAGAGTAACTCAAGGGCGATTGACACCGCCCCGCCCATCGTCACAGTAGGCACTGAAAATCAATCTGGCCCGACTTGTCGATGCTCATTGTCCGTTCCGCGCTGTTTAACCTGGCGTTTTATCTCAATCTGATCGTCCGGATGATCATCTTCACGCCGCCCTATTTCCTCATGCGCAGAAAAGCGGCCTGGGTTATCCCCAAGAACTGGGTGCGTTCGAGCAACTGGCTCATGGAGCATATTGCGGGCACGACCCACTCGGTCGAAGGCCTGGAAAACATTCCCGAGGGCGGCTACATCATCGCGCCCAAACACCAGTCGTTCTGGGACGCCATCGGCCTGCTGCCTTACCTCGACGATCCGTTCTACATCCTCAAGCGCGAGCTCACCTGGATTCCGCTGTTCGGATGGTACGTCAACAAGATGCGCATGGTGCCGATCAACCGCGGCAGCCGTGAAAAAGTCATGCCGGCCGTGCTCGAGCAGACGAGGCAGCGGATGGCGGACGGACGCCAGCTCATCATCTATCCCGAAGGCACGCGGCGTCCGGTCGGCGCCGAACCCGCCTACCGCTACGGCATCGCCCGCATCTACGCGGAACTCGACGTACCGGTCATGCCGGTGGCGGCCGTTGCCGGCCTTTTCTGGCCAAGGCGTAAATTCCTGCGCTACCCGGGAAACATAAAGGTGCGTTTCCTACCGCCCATCCCGCCCGGCCTGCCGCCGGAGGAGTTCATGCAGCGCCTGATCGACGTGACCGAGACCGCCGTCGACGAACTGCTCGTCGAAGCGGTCGAGGACAATCCGGACCTTCCGCTGCCGGACCTTGCCCGCAAGAGATATGAGGAACTGACGAAACGAAAAACGCTCAGCGCGTAGGCGCGTCCATGCGCCGGGCCACATCCTCAAGCCAGTGATCGCGGATATTCATGTCTTTGAGATGCGCGACCGTGCTCGCGACATAATCGACATTGTGTCCGGATTGTCCTTGCGAAACGGAAACGCGCCGGGCCGCATCGTCGGCCGACAGATGCCCGGCAAACTGATGATGGCGCGTGTCGGCGACATAGCAAACCGCGATGATGCGCCGCCCGTCCGACAAATGAACCGGCGAGGTGCGTTCCAGATAGACATTGGTGACCAGTTCGCGCGCCCGCAGATAGGACATCACCGGCTCACGCTTGTCGCCGCTGACGCGGTAAACCATGCCGGTGCAGGAACCGCCCTGATCCAGCCCCAGCACCAGACCCGGCTTTTCCGGCGTTCCGCGATGAACGTGGGAATAGATGCAAAGCGCTCTGCGGTAGCCGAAAAGGCGTCCGCGCTTTGCCTCCTCGAAGTCAAATCCCGGCCGCCACATGAGCGAGCCGTAGCCAAAGACCCAAAAATCATCCATATCGTTGGTCAGCATCCCGAATACGCGGCCCTGCCGCGCTGGTTTGTCATTGTCAGGCAGGCCGCACAATTGGAGAACCGAATGGCAAGGTCAAGTGACAAATCGCCGGCGAACCCCTCGCGCAGATATCTGTGGCTGGTGATCCTGATCGTTGTGGCCATCGCCGGTTACACAACCGTCTGGTTCTACCTTGCCGGTCAGCTTGAAAACCGAAGCCGCTTCCTGCTCAGCGACCTGCAGAACCGGAACGTGTCGGCCGACTGCCGGGACCTCGACGTCCGTGGTTATCCGTTCCGGCTCGGCCTTTTTTGCACCTCGGTCGTTGCCCAGGATCAAAAGACCGCGACAACCGTTTCGACCGGCGGCTTCCGTTCCGCCGCTCAGATCTACAGGCCCAACCATATTGTCTCGGAGCTCGACGGTCCGGTGTCGGTCGAGGCGCACGCCGACCTTCTTGCCGATCTGAACTGGGACACGCTGCGCTCCAGCACCGTCTTCAATCTGGAAGGCCTCGACCGCGCCTCGCTGGAAAGCAAGGACTTCCGGGCAAATGTGACATTGGCGGGTGCCTCCGACCCCGTTGAGGTAACGGCTGAGACCTCGCAATTTCATGCCCGCCGCAACAATGCCGATCTCGACGCGGTCTTCCGCCTCAACACCGCGGTTCTGCGCTTCGGCGAACAGCTTGCAAACGCCCCCGCCCTCGATCTCCAGGCGGATGTGACCCTTGCCGACAGGGCGTGGCTTCTGACCGGCGGCAACCGGCCGCGGCATCCCTGGCGCGATCTCAGCGCGTCGCTCAACAACCTCAATGCCGATATGGACAATGGCGCGGGCCTCAGCATGGAGGGCCCGTTCTCGATCAATCAGGACGGCTATCTGACCGGCAAGTTCAATCTGGAAATCCGCAACATGCAGGCCTGGCAGGAGGTTCTGACGGCCGCCTTCCCGCATCTCGCGGAGGAAATCGGCAACGCGGCCGGTATTGCCGCCGGCATTGACAGCGGCAACGGGTCGCTGTCGCTTCCGCTCAATATCGACAACGGAACCGTCCGGATCGGTTTCATCCAGCTCGGCAAGCTGCCGCCGATCTGATCAGGACCCTTCTTCCGCCTGCCCCTCGGTCTGGGCGACATGGCGGCCGAAATCCGGAACGTCCACATCCTGGCCCGCCTCGATGATCGACTTGCGGATATGGCGCGTGCGGCTGAAGAGGTCGAACAGCTTGTCGCCGTCGCCCCACCGGATCGCCCTTTGCAGCGACGAGAGGTCTTCGGAGAACCGCGCCAGCATCTCAAGGATCGCCTCCTTGTTGTTGAGGCATACATCGCGCCACATGGTCGGATCCGAGGCCGCAAGACGGGTGAAATCGCGAAAACCCGACGCGGAGTATTTGATCACTTCGGACTTTGAGATGGTCTCGAAATCATTGGCCGTGCCGACGATGTTATAGGCGATGATATGCGGCAGGTGGGAGACGATCGCCAGCACCATGTCGTGATGCTCGGGATCCATCCTGTCCACCATCGATCCGCAGGCCTGCCAGAAACCGGTCAGCGTATCGATGGCCGCCTCGTCGGTGCCGGGGATCGGGGTGAGGATGCACCAGCGGCCGTCAAAGAGCTCCGCGAACCCGGCATCCGGGCCCGACTGCTCCGTACCGGCGATCGGGTGCCCGGGGATGAAGTGCACGGTGTCGGGAAGCACGGGGTTCATCTGCCCGACAACCGATTGTTTGGTCGATCCGACATCGGTGACGATGGCGCCCGGCTTCAGGCTGCCGGCGATATCGCGCGCCACCCTGGCCGACGCGCCGACGGGAACGCTGACGATGACAAGATCGGCGTCGCGCACGGCCTCCGCCCCCGACGTCGTATAGCTGTCGCCAAGCCCCAGATCGTGCGCGCGCTCAAGCGTCTCGGAACTTCTGCTCGTCACGGCAACGGTATCGGCAAGGCCGCGCGCCTTGATGACGCGGGCAAGCGACGAACCGATCAGACCGATCCCGATCAGCGCAATCTTTTCAAAACGGATATCACTCATGCCTCGTCCATGAACTCCCTGAGCGCCGAAAGCACGCCTTTGTTGGCTTCTTCACTGCCCACCGTCATGCGCAGCGCATTCGGGAAGCCATAGGCCGTGACACGCCGAAGGACAAAACCCCGGCCGGTCAGGAAAGCATCGGCATCGGCCGCCGTCCTGGACGTACCGTCGAAATGCACCAGCACGAAATTGCCGACCGACGGCGTGACCTTCAGGCCCAGCTCTTCGAAACCTTCGATCAGACGGCCGCGCCAGTCCTCGTTATGGGCAACGGCGCGCTCGACATGGTTGCGGTCGCGGATCGCCGCCGCCCCCGCGGCGATCGCGGCCGCGTTGACGTTGAACGGGCCGCGAATCCTGTTGAGCGCATCGATGACGGCCGTCGGAGCATAAATCCAGCCGATGCGCAGCGCCGCCAGGCCGTAGACCTTGGAAAAGGTGCGCGCCATGACGACATTGTCGCTGCCCGACACCAGTTCGATGCCGGATTCATAATCGTTGCGGCGCACATATTCCGCATAGGCCGCATCCAGCACCAGCAGCACATGTCCCGGCAGGCCGGCCTGCAGCCGCCGCACCTCATCGACCGGAAGATAGGTGCCGGTCGGATTGTTCGGATTGGCGAGGAACACGATCTTCGTCCGCTCGCTCACGGCATTGAGGATCCCATCGACATTCGCCCGGCAATCGGTCTCCGGAACGCTGACCGGCACGCCGCCGGCACCGGTGATCTGGATCTTGTAGACCAGAAATCCGTGCTCGGAAAAAATACCCTCGTCGCCGGGCGACAGGTAGGTCTGGCACAACAGGCCGAGCAATTCGTCGGACCCGTTTCCGCACAGGATATTGGCAGGGTTCAGCCCGTGCACTTCGGCGATGGCGTCCCGCAGTGCATTCGAGGCTCCGTCCGGATAGATTTCCAGATGATCCAGAACGTCCGACAGCGCCTTCACCGCATTGGGGCTGGGCCCGAGCGGCGTCTCGTTGGCGGAGAGCTTGTAGACGCGCCCGACACCGGACGCGGTTTCCTTTCCGGGCACATAGGCCGCGATATCCATCACGCCCTTCTTGGGTGCCGGCACTGTTCTGGCACTGGTCATCTTCACGATTCCCTGTTTGCGCCACGGGATCGGAACCGCGGCGAGCGGTAACAACCAGCGGGGCATAGCCCCATGGGGCCTGAATGTCGAGGCCCTGGCGGCGTTGCGGCAACCCCGGCAGCCGCATCCAACCGCACGAAGCGGCTGTGAACAATGGACAAAATCCGCGACGCAGGCACCAGGAAGCGCTTGCCGGACCTGCTGGCAGCATGCTGCAATGCGGTGTTTACGGACCCCGGCCGCACTGGAGACCTTCATGCTCGATCTTCTCATCACCAACGCCAATCTCCCGGACGGCAGAAACGGCGTCGACATCGCGGTCTCCAACGGGCATTTCGAGGCCATCGAACCGTCGATCGATGCGGAGGCGCAGGAGACACTCGACGCCGGCGGAAAGCTGGTCTCGCCGCCATTCGTCGATCCGCATTTTCACATGGACGCGACGCTTTCACTCGGCCGGCCGCGGCTCAACCGTTCCGGGACGCTGCTCGAGGGGATCGCGCTTTGGGGCGAACTCAAACCGCTTCTCACCCATGAGGCGGTGGTTGAACGCGCGCTGCGCTATTGCGACCTTGCCGTATCGCGCGGCCTTCTGGCGATCCGCAGCCATGTCGACATCTGCGATGACAGACTGCTGGCCGTCGATGCCCTGATCGAGGTCCGCGAAAAGGTCGCGCCCTATATCGACCTGCAACTGGTGGCCTTCCCGCAGGACGGGCTTTTCCGTGCGCCGCAAGCCGAGGAAAACCTGCTGCGCGCTCTCGACAAGGGCGTCGACATCGTCGGCGGAATTCCGCATTTCGAACGCACCATGCTCGAGGGCGCCGCATCCGTGCAAAGACTCTGCGAAATCGCCGCCGAGCGCGGATTGCCGGTCGACATGCATTGCGACGAAACGGACGACCCGCATTCGCGCCATATCGAGACGCTGGCCGCCGAGACGGTGAGGCTCGGCCTGCAGGGCCGTGTCGCCGGCTCGCACCTGACCTCGATGCATTCGATGGACAATTACTACGCCTCCAAACTGATACCGCTGATCGCGGAGGCCGGGATCCACGCCATTCCGAACCCGCTGATCAACATCACGCTGCAGGGCCGGCACGACACCTATCCGAAACGCCGCGGGCTGACTCGGGTGCCGGAAATGCTTGCCGCGGGCATCAATGTCGCCCTCGGCCAGGATTGCTGCATGGACCCCTGGTACGCGATGGGCAGCGCCGACATGCTGGAGGTCGCCCATATGGCCGTCCATGTCGCGCAGATGACGTCGATCGACGCGATGAAACAGGCTTTTGACGCCGTCACCGTCAATTCCGCCCGCGCCATGGGTCTCGACGATTACGGCATCGAAAAAGGCAAGCCCGCAAACTGCGTTCTCCTGCAGGCCCGCGACCCGGTGGAGGCGATCAGGCTGAAGGCAAACCGGCTCGCCGTGTTGCGCAACGGACAAATCATCGCGCGGACTGAGCCGCAGGTGGCGGCCCTCAGTCTTCCGGGCAGGCCGGATTCGGTCGATGCGTCCGCCTATGCGCCGGTGGAAAACCCTGCGGAGGAGAGCTGAGCATCCGCTGCGCGCAATCCCCGTGTTGACAAATAACGGGCCCCGCTACCATTTTGACCATTGGGACAAAATTAGAAAATCACGCGCTCTCAGGCATTCGCCTGGACAGGGAAACGTCCGCAATCCAGATGAACACAACCATGATAATGAATCTGACACGCAGGCATCTATTGGCGATTGCATTCGGGACCGCGACGGCGTTCCCCGCACCGTCCCTTGCCGCCGACAAGGCCAAGGTCGCCGGGATTTACCGCTAAATGAAAGGCAGCGTGCAAAGGGATGCGTCGACAGCCGCTTCGTCCTTGATCACGGAAACCTCCTGACCGGGCGCGAGGTCGGATGAAACGAGGCCGAAGCCGATATTGCGCTTGAGCCGGTAGGACCAGGCGCAATTCGTCAGATCGCCGACTTTGCGTCCGTCATGAACGATATCGAACCAGAGTGAAGACAGCGCCGCCGGCGTGTCGCCCTCAAGCAGCACGCCGAGCTGCTGGCGTTCAGGCCCCTCGGCCTCGATTGAACGCAGCGCCTTTATGCCGATGACATCGTCGTCCACATCAAGATCGACAAATCCGCCAAGTCTCACCTCGAACGGATTGGTCCGGTCATCGGTATCCCCGCCCCAGGAAAGCAGGCCGCTTTCGACACGTTCGCTCGGATTGGGGTTGCCCGGGCCAATATCGAAGGGAGCGCCCGCCTCCCGGACGAGGTTCCAAAGGGCCGTGCCTTTCGAGCCGTCGAGAAGATAGAGTTCAAACCCGCCCTGCTTCGACCAGCCCGAGCGGGCAACGGCAACCGGAATGTCCTCGATAACGGTCTCGCGGAACCAGAAATACCTGATATCGCGGACCCAGTCGCCGAAAAGCGCGGCAACGACATCCTCCGCCTTCGGGCCCTGAACCGCCAGCGGCGACGCATCCGCCTCGAAAACGGTCACGTCAAGGCCCCGCTCGGCGGCAATCGCACGCGCCCAGAACAGGATGTTCGAATCGGCAATCGAGAGCCAGAAGCGGTTTTCCGCGTGTTTCAGAAGGATCGGGTCGTTGATCAGCGTGCCGGCATGGTTGCACAGCGCCACATATTTGCCCTGTCCGATTCTGCACGAAGACAGGTCACGCGGCGACAGGATCTGTGCAAGGCGCGCCGCGTCCGGCCCGTAAAGCTCCACCTGACGCTCGACCGCGACATCCCACATGGAGACACCCTCGATGAGCCGCCAGTATTCCGCCTCCGGTTCGCCGTAACCGGTCGGCATCAGCATATTGTTGTAGGTCGAGAAGCTGCGCACACCGGCCTCGACGGTCGCGTCGAAGAAGGGAGAGGGCCGCATGCGCGCCGACGGTGAGATCGAGAACATCGCGTCTGTCCTGTCCGTTATGCCGCAGCCGATTAGAAGCACGTCGCGACGTCCGGTCAAACAAAGCTTTTGCAGCCAATGCCTCAAAAATTTTCACCCGCCGCCGTCCGCACTGCAGGACCGTCAGGCACCGGAATTTGCCTTGATGTTCGCCCTGTTTTTGTATGGATGGTCACGATCAAAGTCCGCACGGCAAAGCACGGTCCCTGCTCTACGCCAGAACCTTTCGTGCCGTATCGAGAGGCAACATGAGCACCAGCGGGTCGATCGGCGACCTTGAAAATCCGTTGTGCAGGTAGAATGCGGCAGCGTCCTCATCGAGCGCGTGAACCAGCAGCGCGCGCATTCCTGCCACATCGGCAGCTTTCAACGTCCGGCAAATTGCATCTTTCAAAAGCCCTCTGCCCAACCCCAGCCCCTGCCGGGAGCCATCAACCGCCAAACGCCCCATGAGCATCACCGGGATTGGGTCCGGCATATTACGCTTGACCTTTCCAGGCGTCTGCTTGCTTTCAATTGACCCGTTTGAAAGGCAGTAATATCCCACAACACGAACATTCTCACAGACCACGTAAGTCCGCGAGGCCCCCGAAACCTCGTTCTTGATTGCCCGTTGCCTCAGCCAGTTATCAAGGACAGGTCGACCACTATCGAACTTTGAAAAGTCGTGATCGGTCTTTACTGGTTGAGGTGGTGTTAAGGTCACCGCTCCCAAGGAGATGGTGCAAAGAGAACCTTCCCAAGGGCCTCTGTCGGTTCAACCGGTGCATCGAGACAAGCGACGAATTCCGCATATTCAGAATCGTCAAGAAAAAACAGTCTCTGATCCAATAGCGTATTCTCCGCCGCTTCCCGGGCGCTGTCGAGCATGAATTCCGTGCGCGTCTTGCCCAGGCGACGGGCTGCACGGTCGATCAGCGCCTTCTGCTCTGCTGAGGCACGCAGATTGATCGTCTCCCGAAGCGAAGTTGTCTCCTCACGCCGTGCTTGTGAAGTCATGGAACTCACTCACTTCCATCTGATTTGAGCTTTGCGGTCGGCTTGTAATGACATTGTATATATCGCCGTGTGCGCACAATGTAAAGACAAACGGCTTTCGAGCAAGCGAAAACAACAGAAAAATTCTCATAAGTATTTGAAAAATTTGGTGATCCCGACAGGATTCGAACCTGTGACCTATTGATTAGGAATCAATCGCTCTATCCTGCTGAGCTACGGGACCCCGCTCGCTGTTTAGCAAAAGCATTCGCCGCTGCACAGAGGTCAATTGACCTCAATTGGCGCTCAGCCCGTGAGCACGATATGCGGAACTCACGAAGCGCAACCGCCATCTTCTCGTCATTTCAGAAACGATAAAATTCACGGCAAGGTCGCGGTCTTCCAGTATCGGAAAAAAGAAGACCCCCGATGAAAGGGATCTTCAGCCGCGCCTGGGTAAAAGGTCAGGGGTAAGGCGCAGAAACAGATATATACGAACGGCTGTATCCGGAGGCCTTCTCACACGCCATTGGAGCCGAACCCGGCCCTTTATGGGAATAAAATCGTGATAGTGCACCTATGCCCGAATTTTAACGGGCAGTAGCAGCCCCCGACAACCGGTCCGTATCCTCCATGCGGTATTGCGCCAGCACGTCGGGGCAGGGATAAAGCTCGTCCATCGCCACCGACTTGCCGTTGTCCTGCACGATGCGCACATGCATGCGCCGCAGCAGCCGCGGACGCTTGACGCCGCAGGAATGGGCCAGCACCTCCACCTCGTGGATCATGTTCCGGCAGTAACCGGCCACGCGAACCGCCTTGCTTTCCGGATTGAGACCGCGCTGCAGCCGTTTGTTGTGGGTGGTGATGCCGGTCGGGCAGGTATTGCGGTTGCATTTGAGCGCCTGGATGCAGCCGAGGGAGAACATGAAACCCCGTGCCGACGTGACGAAGTCGGCGCCGGCGGCAAGTGCCCAGGCGACCTCGGACGGCGTGATCAGCTTGCCCGACGCAATGACGCGAATCCGGTCGCGGAGCCCGTATTTCTGCAGGATATCGACCACCAGCGGCAGTGCCTCCTTCACCGGCAGGCCGACATTGTCCATCAGCGGCATGGGCGCCGCGCCCGTCCCGCCATCGCCGCTGTCGATGGTGATGAAATCCGGCGCGTTCTCAATGCCGCGTGAGTGAATTTCCTTGCACATGGTCTCGATCCAGCCAAAAGCGCCGATCACAGCCTTGAAGCCGGCCGGTTTGCCGGTGACGGATCTGATCCGTTCGATCACATCGAGCATCTGCCCCGCATTGTCGATTTCCGGATGCCGGTTCGGCGAGATGGAATCCTCGCCGGCGGGGATGCCGCGAATGGCGGCGATCTCGGGTGTCACCTTCACGCCCGGCAGGATGCCGCCCTTTCCCGGCTTGGCGCCCTGGCTCATTTTCAGCTCGAACATCTTGACCTGTGGATGCGCCGCCACTTCCTTCAGCTTCTCGTCGCTCATCAGCCCGTCTTCGCCGCGCACACCGTATTTGGCCGTGCCGATCTGGAAGACGATGTCGCAACCGCCTTCGAGATGATGCGGCGACAGTCCGCCTTCCCCGGTGTTGAGCCAGCAATCGGCCATGCGCGCACCGTTGGAAAGCGCCCGGACCGCCGGAGTCGAAAGCGCGCCGTAGCTCATGCCCGATATGTTGAACAGCGACGGTGCGTTGTAGGGCTCGCGGCAATAGGGGCCTATCTCGAGCGGCACAAGCTTCGAGGCATCCTCCGACAAGGTCGGAAACGGACAGTTGACGAAGATCGCTGTTCCGGGCGGCATCAGGCTCTTGGTGGACCCGAAGGCGACCGTATTGTCCTTGCTCTTGGCGGCCCGGTCGATCCATTCGCGCTCCGCCCGGTTGAACGGCATTTCCTCGCGGTCCATGGCAAAGAAATACTGCCGGAAAAACTCGCCGAGCGTCGAAAACAGATAGCGGAAACGTCCAAGCACCGGATAGTTCCGGCGCACGGCATCGCCCGTCTGGCTGACGTCGAGGATAAAGAGCACCAATGCCACCAGCACCGCGGTGCCGATGGCAAACACAAAAAGCGTCGACAGGAACTGAAGCGTTCCCACGACAAACTGGTTCGAAAGACTGTCCATTTGCTGCCCCCTGCTAGCAGGTCGGCCACAGGTTAAACGCACCAGCGGGCGAGATTGCGGCCCGCCCGGCGCGCCATGGGCCGACCTTCACAGCATGCTATCCCTTGGCGGTCAACCGCAAGACATATTCGGGTGAGCGGATCGTGAATATCGCGCCCTTGCCGTCGCCGCGGTCAGAACGGCAGGCCGACATAATTTTCGGCAAGAGCCGTGGACGCGGCCTTTGACTGGACCAGCTGAAAAAACTCCGCCCGCTGTATATGCCGGTCAAAGCCGCTCATATCGGGAAAGCGGTGCATGACGCTTGTCATCCACCAGGAAAACCGTTCGGCATTCCATATCCGGTGCAGTGCTTTTTGCGAATAGGCATCAAGGCCGGCCTCGCTTTTGTCCGCATAATACGCACGCAGCGCCTCGAAAAGATAATGCACATCGCTTGCGGCGAGGTTCAGGCCCTTCGCGCCGGTCGGCGGAACGATATGGGCGGCATCGCCGGCAAGAAACAGCCTGCCGAAACGCAACGGTTCCGAAACCACGGACCGCAGCGGCGCAATGGACATCTCCAAAGCCGGACCGGTCGTCACCCTGTCCGCCGTGTCTTCGGGCAGGCGCCGGCGCAATTCGTCCCAGAATGCCTCGGCGGTCCAGTCCTCGGCCCTCTCATCCGCCGAACACTGCACATAATAGCGGCTTCGCGTGTTGGAACGCATGGAACACAGCGCGAAACCACGCCGGTGATTGGCATAGATCAGCTCGTGATGCACCGGCGGGACATCGGACAAAAGCCCAAGCCAGCCAAAGGGGTAGACCTTCTCGAAGGTCTCCATCGCACCGTCGGGCACGACCTTGCGGCATATGCCGTGAAACCCGTCGCATCCGGCAATGAAATCACAGTCTATCCGACGGCTTTGGCCCTCATGATCGAACGTCACATAAGGCCTCGATCCGTCGAAATCGTGGGGGAGCACATTGTCCGCCTCGTAGAAGGACTGCAGCCCCTCGGCCCCGCGCGCATCCATCAGATCGTGGGTAATCTCCGTCTGACCGTAGACGTGAACACGTTTTCCGCCGGTCAGGCCAAAGAGATCGATGCGGAGGACCTCGTCGTCGAACACCAGATCGAAGCCGTCATGCGGCAGGTTCTCGCGTTGCAGCCGCTCACCGACGCCGGCCTTGTCCATCAGCCAGGCCGTGCCCTCCTCAAGGACGCCGGCGCGGATGCGTCCGAGAATATGCGCCCTGCTGGAGCGGTCGAGAACGACATTATCGATCCCCGCCCGATAGAGCAATTGCCCGAGGAGCAGCCCGGCCGGGCCCGAACCGATAATGACGACTTGCGTGCGCATGGTCACGTCTCTCCCACCTCCTGCAAACGGCCCTTCCAGAAAAACAGGGACGCGCCGGTTCCGATTGCGATAACGAACATCAGGGACGACATGCCGATGGCGCTGTCATTGCTGAAATAGACAAGAAAGGAAACGATGGCCGCACCGCCCATCTGCGTGACGAACCCGAACAGGGAGACCGCGAAGCCGGCGCGTTCCTGATGCGGATCGAGTACGAGGCTCATCGCATTGGAATAGAACACAAGAAACGCCGCGTTGGACAGCGCCAGAATGACGGGCAGCATATAGACCGTCAGCAGCCCCGATACGGAAAGGAGCAGCAGCAGGCCGGACATCGCGATCATGACGGCAGCGGCAGCCGCAATCGACGCAAACACCCCGATGGACAGGATCAGGCGCCGGTTGAGGATCTGGCCCGCGACGATGCCCAGCCCGTGGAGACCGAAAAGCACTGCAAAGGTTATTCCGGTCATGCCGAACTCGGTCTCGTAGACCGGGGCCGCGCCGGTCAGGATCAGCAGCATGAAGGCCATCGCGAGGATCGATACGATCATGAAGAAACGCGATTGCGGGTGAGCGAACACCGCCGTCATGTTCGAACGAATCCGTATCGCGTGTAACGCCTGCTCGTCTTTCTGCGGCGACGTTTCCTCAAAATAGGCAAGCAGCACAAGCAGCAGCGTCGCCAGCACCCCAAGCGCGACAAAAATGAAGCGCCAGCCGGCAAACTCCGTCACCAGCGCGCCAAAAAGAGGGGCGAGCATGGGCCCGATGGCGAAAACCGCGGAAGCAAACGCCATCGCCCGTGCCAGTTCCTGACCGCTGAACAGATCCCGCAGGACAGCCCGGCAACTGACGATCGCCCCGGCGGCGCCCAGCCCCTGTATGATCCGCGCGACAAGCAAGGTGCCGATCGTGGGCGCCGCGATTGCCAGCATCTGACCGGCGAGCAGCGTGATCAGTCCGATAAAGAGCGTCGGCCGGCGGCCGAAGCGGTCCGAGAACGATCCCCAGACAAGCTGGCCTATTCCCGTCGCGAACAGAAAGGCGGTCACCGTCCACTGCACTTGTGTGAACCGCGTCGAAAACTCGTCCATCATCTGCGGAAAGGCGGGCAGGGTGATATCGACCGAAAATGCCGTCACGGACATCAAAAGCCCGCAATAGACCACGATGGCGCGCCGGCCCATCATGAGTGCGGGTCTCCCGCACTGCCCGAGCCCATCGCGGTCACGCTTCCGGCAAGGTCCGTCGCGATGCGCAAGGCGGCGCCGGCGGCGGCCACCATCTGCGGCAGCACCATCCATTCAAGTGTCCAGGCAGCGCCCGATCGCTCGTTTTCATGCACGAGCGCCGTGTGCATCCCCGGCAGCAATGTCGCATTGAAGGCCGCAAGCGTTATGAGCGTTTCTGCCTTCACCGGGTTTTTCTTGTGCGCCATGGCGGATGACCCGCCACCACTGGAAAGCGCGATCTCGCCAATCTCGTCTTGCGCCATGAGCGTGATGTCACGGCCGATTTTCCCGAGCGCGCCGGTCAGGCGCGAAAGCAGCCCGGCAAGGTCGGCAAGGGATTGACGGTCGGTGTGCCAGCATCCCTCACAGGAAAGCCCGAGCTCGGCTGCGAGCCGTTCGGCAACGTCAGGGCCGTCTGAACCAAGGTCGTCGAGCGTGCCGACGGCGCCGGCAAACTGCAGGCAGGCCACCTTGCCTCGAACCGCCGCAAGGCCGGCTTCAAGGCCTTCGAGCGGCCGGCGCCACGCCGCGATGCGGTCGCTGACGCGGATGGCGCGTGCCGCCTGCATGCGTGTGCGGCCCATCAGGCTGTTTTGCCCATGGGCACCGGCAAGCGCGTCCAGTTGCCCGCAAAGCGCACCCAAACGGTCGGACATGATCGTCAGCGCCGGACGCAGACGCAGCACCAGCGCCGTGTCGACGACGTCCTGGCTGGTTGCACCGAAATGGACATGGTCGCGGAAGGCCGGATCGACATTCTCGCGCAATTGCCGCACAAGCTCCGGCACCGCGACACCGTCGCGCGCGGTCGCTGTCTTGAGCGCTGCGACATCCGGCTTGAATGCCTCACAGGCCTTTTTGATTGCCGCCGCCGCGTCATGCGGAATGATCCCGGCCTCTGCCTCCGCCACGGCGAGAGCCGCCTCGAAACGCAGCATGGCCGCGATTTCGCCGGAAAGCGAAAAGCAATTCTGGAGCGCATCGTCGCCCAGCAGTCCTGACAGGAGCGGGTGTTCGAATACGGAAACGCTCATGGGCAAACCCCGCACACTTTCCCGCTCGAAGCAGAAGCGGGGCTGACGCCTGCCGGCCTATTCCCCGGGCAACAGATCGGCAAAAGCACGAAGTGCATCGGTGAAGACTTCCGGCTGCTCAATGCACGGCAGATGGCCGGCTTTCGGTATGACCTGATAGCGCGCATCGGGAATGAGTTTCGCCAGTTCGCCGACAAGCTCGGGCGGCGTCGACAAATCCTGGTCGCCGACCAGGCACATGGTCGGTACATCGATAACCGAAGCCTGATGGGTGAAATCGGCATCCCTGATCGCAGCCGCAGTGCCGGCATATCCGGACGCCGTCGTCCGGCACATCATGTTGCGATAGCCGGCCAGAGCCTCCGCCTCTTCATCGCGGAACGCGGCGGTGAACCATCGTTCCATAACCTGATCGGCGATCGACTCAAGCCCGCCCTGCTCAATTGCCTCGATACGGGCGTTCCACAGTTCGGCGGTGCCGATCTTGTGCGCCGTGTCGCAAAGGATCAACGCGCGCACGAGGTCGGGACGGACGGCATAAAGGCCCTGTGCGATGAGACCGCCGACCGAAAGGCCGCAGATGATCGCATCGCGCACGCTCAAGTGGTCGAGCAGTCCGGCAAGGTCGGCCACATGGTCGTCGATACGATAGGGCGACTCGCCGATATCGGACAAACCATGACCGCGTTTGTCATAGGTGACGATGGCAAAGTCTCCGACCAGCCGCACGATAACGTCACGCCAGATCCGAAAATCCGTGCCGAGGGAATTGGAAAACACCAGCACCGGCTTGCCCTCCGGCGCCCCGATAAGCTGGTAGTGCAGCGTCACCCCGTTGATTGTCGCAAATTGCACCGCACGCTCCTTTGTTCAGCGGCGATGAAAGCAGATTGGACGGAAGAGGTAAAATGAAAAAGCCCGGCCCACTCATATCAGGGCCGGTATGATTGGCTTTCAGGTCACGGCGCCTTTGACCTTGAAGCGTTCCTCCTGCCACTCGCCCGACCGAAGCACATCCCGCAGATGCTCGACGGCGTCGTAAACGTCCACAAAGCGCACATAAAGCGGCGCGAAGCCGAAGCGCAGAATGTCCGGCGCCCTGAAATCGCCTATGACGTCGCGCGCAATCAGCGCCTGCATGACAGGAAAGGCATCGGCATGTCTGAAGCTCACCTGACTGCCGCGCTTCGATGCCTCGCGCGGGCTCGCAAGCGTCAGGCCGAGACCCGCGCAGCGCTCTTCGACGAGTTCGATGAAGAGATCGCACAATCGCACCGACTTTTCCCGGACCACGTCGATGGACACCGAATTCCAGATGTCGAGCGCCGCATCCAGAGCGGCAAGCGACAGCACCGGCGGCGTGCCGGTCAGAAACCGCTGGATGGTCGTCGCCGCTTCAAAAGACGGCTCCATGGCGAAGGGGGCCTTGTGCCCGAACCAGCCCGACAGAGGCTGCGACACCTCTCCGTGCAGATGCGGCGCGACATAGATGAATGCCGGCGCGCCCGGACCGCCATTGAGATATTTATATCCGCAACCGATGGCAAAATCGGCATCCGCGCCTTGCAGATCGACAGGCAGGGCACCGGCGGAATGGGCAAGGTCCCATATCATCACGGCGCCGGCATCATGGGCGGCCTTCGTCACCTTTGCCATATCGTGCACCGCGCCGGTGCGGTAATTCACATGGGTCAGCATGACGACCGCGACGTCATCGCCGAGTGCGGCATCAAGCTCCTGTGGCGCATCGATCAACCGAAGCTCATGGCCCTTGTCCGCAAAGGCGGCGACACCCTCGGCGATATAGAGATCCGTCGGGAAATTGCCGCGCTCCGACACGATGACTCGCCGGCCGGGCCGCATCTGCAAGGCGGCGGCAACCACCTTGAAGAGATTGACCGAGGTCGAATCCGTCACCGCCACATCATCGGCGCCCGCTCCGATCAGCGGCGCGATCTTCGCACCCACCGTCCGCGGCATCGGATACCAGCCGGCCTTGTTCCAGGAGGCAATCAGATCCTCGCCCCACTCGGCGCTAAGGCAGTGCTCGACGCGCCTTGCAACGGCATGCTGCATGGGCCCGAGCGAATTTCCGTCGAGATAAATCAGTCCGTCACGCAGACGGAATGCGTCGCGCAGGCCGGACAGCCCGTCCTCAAGGTCCAGTTTGAGGGCTCCTTCCCGGTCCATCACGATCGGCTGCTCCATTGTTCGAGATCAGTTGCTTTAGGTTTAAAGTATTTTCGCACCGATTGACAATGCCTGACGCGCCCGGGCTCAAATAAAAGCCCCGGCGACATTGACGCGGCCCGCCGCATCTGGTTTCTCGGCGGCAGTGAAACATTTGAATTGCATTCCATGACGGAACGATCCGGGTCGGCCCCGCGCCGTATAAGCATATTTGGGTCGACGGGATCGATCGGCTGCAACACGCTGGACGTGATCCGGCATCTCGGCGGTCTTGAGGCCTACAGGATTTGCGCGCTGACGGGCCGGGACAATATCGATCTGCTGGCGAAACAGGCTGTCGAATACAAAGCGGACATCGCCGTCACGGCCAACGCCAACCGCTATCGGGATCTGAAAGAAGCGCTCTCGGGCACCGGGATCGAGGCGGCCGCCGGCGGGGCGGCGCTCATCGAGGCGGCCGGCCGTGAGACCGACTGGGTCATGGCGGGCATCGTCGGCATGGCGGGTCTTGCTCCGACACTCGCTGCCATACAGACCGGCGCCGATATCGCCCTTGCCAACAAGGAGTGCCTGGTATCGGCCGGCGAGCTGTTCAACCGGGAAATCGAGCGGGGCGGCGGACGGCTGCTGCCCGTCGACAGCGAGCACAACGCCATTTTCCAGGTGTTCGAAGCCGATCAGCGCCATTCCATCGAGCGGGTCATTCTGACCGGCTCCGGCGGGCCGTTCCGCCAGAAGAGCCTTGAAGATATGGCCGGCGTATCGCCCGACATGGCGGCGGCCCATCCCAATTGGTCGATGGGTCTGAAAATCTCGATCGACAGCGCCTCGATGTTCAACAAGGCGCTCGAGATGATCGAGGCCATGCATCTGTTCGACATGGATTGCGACCGGATCGAGGTTGTCGTCCATCCCCAATCGGTTATCCATTCCATGGTCGGCTACAGCGACGGTTCCGTTCTGGCGCAACTGGGTGCCCCGGACATGAGAACGGCGATCGGCTATTGCCTGACCCATCCCAGGCGGCCTTCACTGCCCGTGGAGCGGCTTGATTTCGCGCGGCTGGCCCGGCTTGATTTCGAAGCGCCCGACGAGACGCGTTTTCCCTCGCTGAGGCTTGCCCGCCAGGCGATGCGCGCCGGCGGCCTTTCCGGAGCGATCCTGAACGGCGCAAAGGAGGTGGCGCTGGACGCATTCATCGCCAGGCAGATCGGCTTCCTGGAGATGGCCGATATCGTCGAATCCGTCATGCAGACGCTCGGCGCAATGGATATGGCGTCCATCGACGCCGTTTTCGAGGCGGACAAGACCGCGCGGGTCCTTGCCGCGGAATGTGTCGCCGGCCGGACGTCGCGCTCCGTTGCCACGTGACGGCCACACCGCCGCATTCACGGTGCGTTCATCGCGTATCGATTATTGATTTGCCGCTTCGCGGTTAAGCCGGTTCAAGGAACCGCACGCGGAACATCCGTATTCGCTTCGCCGGAAAATTACCGCAAATGGGTGCAAGCGATGCAAAATATGTAGTGTGCAAACAACTTTCCTGCGGTGAGAAAGATTTCGGAGGCTTGAACATGAAAAAAATTCTCGCGCTGTCTATCGTAGGGCTTGCCGTCGCAGGCTGCACGCCGACGCAGCAGGGGGCAACCATCGGCGCGGCATCCGGCGCGGCCATCGGCGCCGTTGCCACGGGGACTGCCGAAGGCGCACTCGTCGGTGCCGCGATCGGCGGTGTCGCGGGCGCCGTCATCGGCCGCGTCGCGGAAAACTCGGACGATTGCTACTATCGCGACCGCTACGGACGCCGCTATACGGCGAGATGCCCGCGGGGCTACTGACCGGTCAAAGGCGCGCCGGCCCAATGCGGGCGCGCCTTCCTTACAGGAATATATCCGTGCCGAGCTGCTTCTCGACGGCGGCAAGGCCCTTGTTGAGATCCCCAAAACTCTGTTCGCCCAGCATGTCCTTCAACCCCCGTTCGAAAGCATGGGCGAGTTTCGCAAGGTTGCGGTAATTGCGCGCGCCTTCCCTCGTCAGCATCAGGTGCTCCACGCGCCTGTCTTTTTCATCCGTCGTCCTCGTCAGCCAGTTGCGGTCCTCCAGGGACTGAACGGCGCGGCTGACCTTGGTCTTGTGCATGGATGAATGGGCGCCGATGGATGTGGCCGTCAGCGTGCCGTATTGGCCGAGTGTCGCCAGCGTTCGCCATTCCGGCCGCGTCAGCCCGGCATGATCCTTGTAGATGGTCGCAAAACGGCGGCTGACCAGCTCGGCGGCACGATTGAGCTTGTAGGGAAGGAATGCCTCAAGCGAAAGCGGGACATCGTCTTGCTGCTTCACGTTATGCTCCGTTTGATAGTTACAAATTTAATTGTTACATACGAAACAAAATTAGAAAAGTTGTAATGAGGGATTCAAAATGTCTGATGCCTATATGCCGGGCTTCGGCAATGACTTCGAGACGGAATCATTGCCCAACGCCTTGCCCCAGGGGCAAAACAGTCCGCAAAAATGCAACTACGGTCTTTACGCGGAACAGCTTTCCGGCTCGCCTTTCACCGCCCCGCGCGGCACCAATGAACGATCCTGGCTCTACCGGATTCGTCCGAGCGTGCGGCACACGTCGCGTTTTTCCGTGCATGAAAACACCTATTGGAAGACCGGCCCGCATATCAGCGATCCGACCGTTCCGATCAGCCAGCTGCGCTGGAATCCGGTGCCGATGCCCAATGAAAAGACCGACTTCATCGAGGGCGTTCGCACCATGACCACCGCGGGCGATGTGCACACGCAGGTCGGCATGGCGACGCATGTCTATGTGTGCAACACCGCGATGGTCGACGACTATTTCTTCAACGCCGACGCGGAACTGCTGATCGTTCCCCAACTGGGAACACTCGAGATCTTCACCGAGATGGGCCGCATGACGGTCGAGCCGCTCGAAATCGCCATCATTCCGCGCGGGATGATCTTCCAGGCCAGCCCGGTCGACGGCGAGGCCCGCGGCTATATCTGCGAAAACTACGGAGCGAAGTTCACCCTGCCCGATCGCGGACCGATCGGCGCCAACTGCCTTGCCAACCCGCGCGACTTCAAGACGCCGGTGGCCGCCTGGGAAGACAAGGAGACCGGCTGCCGCGTCCATGTCAAATGGTGCGGCAACTTCTACGTCACCGAAATCGGCCATTCGCCGCTCGACGTGATCGCCTGGCACGGCAATTACGCGCCCTACAAATACGATCTGCGCACCTATTCACCGGTCGGCGCGATCCTCTTTGACCATCCCGACCCGTCGATCTTCACGGTGCTGACCGCGCCGAGCGGCGAAGAGGGCACGGCCAATATCGACTTCGTCATCTTCCCGCCGCGCTGGATGGTGGCAGAGCACACCTTCCGGCCGCCCTGGTACCACCGCAACATCATGTCGGAGTTCATGGGCCTCATTCACGGCCAGTATGACGCCAAGGAGGAGGGCTTTGTGCCCGGCGGCATGAGCCTGCACAACATGATGCTGCCGCACGGCCCCGACACGATGGGGTTTGAGAAAGCATCCAAAGCCAATCTCGGACCGGTCAAGCTGGACGAAACCATGGCCTTCATGTTCGAAACACGCTTTCCGCAGCATGTCACGTCCTATGCCATGAATCTGGAGACGCTTCACGACGACTATCTGGACTACTGGAAAGGTCTGAAGAAGCGCTTCGACGGAACAATTCAAGGGAACTGGGACTGACATGAAACTGGCTACACTGAAAGACGGCACGCGCGACGGGAAACTGGCGGTCGTGTCCAAGGATCTGGCCTATTGCACCATCGTCAACCACATCGCGCCGACGCTGCAGGCCGCGCTCGACGACTGGGCGAATGTCGCACCGCGCCTGGAGCGCGCCGCCGAGACACTTGAATCCGGCTCGCAACCGACCGAGCGGTTCCACGAGCACGACGCACACTCACCGCTGCCCCGCGCCTATCAATGGGCGGACGGCTCGGCCTACGTCAATCATGTCGAACTGGTGCGCAAGGCCCGCAACGCGGAGATGCCGCCGAGCTTCTGGACCGACCCGCTGATGTATCAGGGCGGCTCCGACGCGTTTCTGGCGCCGCGCGACCCGATCCGGATGGGTGACGAGGCCTGGGGCATCGACATGGAGGGCGAAATCGCCGTCATCGTCGACGACGTGCCGATGGGCGCGAGCATCGATGAGGCGCGCGATGCGATCCGGCTGATCATGCTGGTCAACGACGTCTCGCTGCGCGGCCTCATCCCGGCCGAACTCGGCAAGGGGTTCGGCTTCTTCCAGTCGAAACCGTCATCGGCCTTCTCGCCGGTTGCCGTCACGCCGGACGAGCTCGGCGAGGCATGGGACGGCGGCAAGCTGCACCTGCCGCTCCTCGTCGATTACAACGGCGCCCCGTTCGGCTGCGCCAATGCGGGTATCGACATGACCTTCGATTTCCCGCAACTGATTGCCCATGCGGCCAGGACAAGGCCCCTGTCTGCCGGCGCCATCATCGGCTCGGGAACCGTCTCCAACAAGATGGAGGACGGCGGCCCCGGCAAGCCCGTCGCCGAGGGCGGCGTCGGCTATTCCTGCATCGCCGAAATCCGCATGATCGAAACCATCGACGACGGCAAGCCGACGACCGGATTCATGAAATTCGGCGATAAGGTCCGTATCGAAATGAAGGACGGCGAGGGGCATTCCATCTTCGGCGCCATCGAACAGACCGTCGAACAGTACAAGAAGGACGCCTGACAATGGCCAAGGAATTCGCATCCCGCGGGGACATGACCGAAAAGACCATCACCTTTTCGGAAATCGGCCGGGATCTGTGGGCGTTTACCGCCGAGGGCGACCCCAACACCGGCGTCATCATCGGCGACGACAGCGTGATGATCATCGATGCGCAGGCCACGCCGCGCCTCGCCGCCAAGGTGGTCGAGAAGGTCCGCAGCGTCACCGACAAGCCGATCAAATATGTGGTCCTGTCGCACTATCACGCCGTGCGCGTTCTCGGCGCTTCTGCCTACGGAGCCGGGCAGATCATCGCCTCTGAAAAATGCCGCGCCATGGTGGCCGAACGCGGCCAGGAGGACTGGGACTCCGAATTCGAGCGCTTCCCGCGCCTCTTCCAGGGGCATGAGAGCATTCCGGGCCTGACCTGGCCGACCATGACCTTCACACGGAAGATGACGGTCTATCTCGGCAAGCGCCGTGTCGACCTGATGCATCTCGGCCGCGCCCACACGGCCGGCGACATTGTCGCCTGGGTGCCGGACGAAGGGGTCATGTTCACCGGCGACATCGTCGAATACCACTCCGCCTGCTATTGCGGAGACGGTCATTTCGGCGACTGGGGCGGCACGCTCGATGCCATCCTTGCCTTCGACCCCCGCGCCATCGCACCCGGGCGCGGCGACGCGCTGATCGGCGACGAGATGGTGAATGCAGCGATCGAAAACACCCGCGATTTTGTCGCCAGCACCTACCGTCCGGCAGCCGCCGTCGCCGCACGCGGCGGTTCGCTCAAGGAAGCTTGGGATGCGGTGCGGGCGCAATGCGATCCGAAATTCGCCGACTACGCAATCTATGAGCATTGCCTGCCGTTCAATGTCGCCCGCGCCTATGACGAGGCGCTCGGCATGGACACGCCGCGGATCTGGACCGCCGAACGGGACAAGGAGATGTGGGAGGCCCTGCAGGGCTGAGGAGCAGCAATGAACGGGAGGCCATTTTGAGCAAGATATTCGAAACGCCGCTCTATCCCTATGAGCGGTCCGCCGACCAGGACGCGGCGGCACCCGTGCGTCACCCGGTGATCGTCATCGGCGCCGGCCCGATCGGCCTCGGCGCGGCAATCGATCTTGCGCAGCAGGATGTGCCGGTCGTCATTGTTGACGAAAACGACAAGGTGAGCTGGGGCTCGCGCGCCATCTGCTACGCAAAGCGGCCGCTGGAAATCCTCGACCGGCTCGGCTGCGGCGACGAATTCGTCGACAAGAGCGTCGAATGGAAACTCGGCAAGGTCTTTTTCGACGACCGGAAAATCTATGAATTCGACCTTCTTCCGGAAGAGGGACACAAGCGCCCGGCCTTCATCAATCTGCAGCAATACCATTTCGAGGAATATATGGTGCACCGCGTCAGGACGCTGCGGGCTGAAGGCAAGCAGATCGAGATTCGCGGCAACAGCCGCGTCGCCGGCATCGAACCGCGCGACGACCATGTCGCCCTGACGGTGGACACGCCCGAAGGCTCCTACAAGGTCGAATGCGACTGGCTGATTGCCTGCGACGGCGCAACGTCACCGGCACGCAAGATGCTCGGCCTCGATTTCATCGGCCGCGTCTTCGAGGACAATTTCCTGATCGCCGACGTCATTATGGAGGCCGGCTTTCCGACCGAGCGCTGGTTCTGGTTCGACCCGCCCTTCAACCGCGACCAGTCGGCGCTGCTGCACAAGCAGCCGGACAATGTCTGGCGCATCGACCTGCAGCTTGGCTGGAACATTGACAAGGAAAAGGAAAAGAAGCCGGAAAACGTCATCCCACGGCTCAAGGCGATGCTCGGCGAGGACGCCAGATTCGAGCTCGAATGGGTCTCGATCTACACGTTCCAGTGCCGGCGCATGGAAAAGTTCCGCCACGGGCGGGTGCTGTTTGCCGGCGACTCGGCGCATCAGGTCTCGCCCTTCGGCGCGCGCGGCGCAAATTCCGGCCTTCAGGACACCGACAACCTGATCTGGAAACTGAAACTCGTCATCGACGGGCGCGCCCCCGGGAGCCTGCTCGACAGCTATGATTACGAGCGCATCCTCGGCGCCGATGAGAACATCCTGAATTCCTCGCGCTCGACCGATTTCATCACGCCCAAATCCGAGATCAGCCGCGTGTTCCGCGATGCCGTCCTCGATCTGGCGGAACGTTACGAATTTGCCCGCCCGCTGGTGAATTCCGGACGCCTGTCCGTGCCGAGCGTCTATGACGGCTCACCGCTCAACGGCGATGACAGCGCGCAGCTTCCGCCACGCACCAGACCCGGCGCACCGGTCGTCGACGCACCGGTGGGCGGCGGCTGGCTGACCGACATGCTCGGCAACCGCTTTCAGCTCCTCGGGATCAACACAAATGTTCCCGCAAACCTCGATATCGACGGCATCGCCATTGAGGGATTGCGGGTCAACACGATCGACGATCCGGCCGGTCATCTTGAAAAACGCTATCTGGGCGACGAGGAACAGGCGGTTTATCTCTTCCGACCCGACCAGCATGTCGCCGCCCGCTGGAGCGGCTATGACGAGGCGCTGGTGCGCGCTGCGCTCAACACCGCAACGGCCCGGGCTTGAGGGAACGTCATGAGCAAACTCAACACACACAAGAACATCGGCAATCCGGACGATTTCTATGCCGAACTGCTGGCCGCCCATGAGGGTCTGAGCAAGGATGAGAGCGACGCGTTCAACGCCCGCCTGATCCTCATCCTCGCCAATCATATCGGCGAGCGCGAAACGCTGCGCGAGGCGTTAAAGGCCGCCGCAAAGAGATAGATCGCGGATCGGGCCAGGATGGAAACACGCCAATAAAACCTGGATAGTTACATTCGCAACTATTATTGTTCCCGCAATTGAACAAGGGAGACAATGCAATGAAGATCGATCAAATCCACCACGTGGCCTATCGCTGCAAGGACGCCAAGGAAACGGTGGACTGGTACACCAGGATGCTCAACATGGACTTTGTCCTCGCCATCGCCGAAGACAAGGTGCCGTCCACCCACGAGCCCGACCCCTACATGCATCTGTTCCTCGATGCCGGCAACGGCAATATCCTCGCCTTCTTCGAGCTGCCGACGAAACCCGAGATGGGCCGCGACGAAAGCACCCCGATCTGGCTCCAGCACATCGCCTTCAAGGTCAAGGACCGCGACATGCTGCTCGAATACAAGGATCATCTGGAAAAGAACGGCGTGGAAGTCCTCGGGGTCACCGACCATTCCATTTTCCACTCGATCTACTTTTTCGATCCCAATGGCCACCGGATCGAACTGGCCTGCCCCGATCCGGAAGAGGACGCCATGCTCGAGCGGCTCGATGCGGTCAAATGGGACATGCTTGAAGAATGGAGCAGAACCAAGAAGGCCCCCAAACATGCCGACTGGCTGCATGCCAGAGAACTCGGTAAATAGGAGGGACCAAAAACGCGGCGCGCTGTTCAACGGGCGCCGCACCTTCCGGAGGGATACCATGAAGCCGGTCCTGTACGACTACTGGCGCTCCTCGGCGAGTTACCGGGTGCGCATCGCGCTGAACCTCGCCGATATCGACTATGATGCGGTTTCGGTCGACCTCCTGAAAGGCGAACATCTGGGTAAGGCGCATCTGTCCCGTCATCCGCAGGGCCTCGTCCCTGCACTGGAGATCGACGAACAAATATTCACCCAGTCGCTGGCGATCGTTGAATATCTGAACGAGACGCGCTCCTTTGCGTTTTTACCGGATAAGGCCCTCGAGCGGTCAAGGGTGCGCGCCCTCTCCTATATCATCGCCATGGAAATTCACCCCGTCTGCAACTCGTCCGTTGCTGCCGATGTGATGGAGCGCGCCGGCGGAGACGAGGCCGTGCGTGTCGACTGGATGAAAAAATATATCCGCAAGGGCCTTCTTGCGTTTGAGAAGAGGCTCAGTGACGGACAAGGCGGCACGTTCTGCCACGGCGATACGCCGACCATGGCCGATGTCTGTCTCATACCGCAACTCTACAATGCCCGTCGCTGGGGCGCCGAGATCGCCGATCTGTCACGCATCGCCGCCATTGAGGAAAACTGCGCCAGGCTCGAGGCCTTTGCCGCCGCCCATCCCGACCGCGTCCAGCCGGCCGGCTGATTTCCTTCGTCCTTGACAACAGTTCGAAAACTGCCTCTCCCGTATTGCATCGCAACAAACTTGGTCATATGTCGACATAATTGACATAATACCAGGCTTGGCTAATCTTCTCCGTGTGGTTGAATCAGTCCGGCACCGGATTGCGATGAACGGAGACGCCGCATGGCATCGATGCAATACACCGCCTTGACCGAGGAAACGCTGAGCAGCCGCATCGGCGCCATAGAGCCGATTGCGCAGCGGCTTGGCGGCGATTCGTCCGGATGGTCGATCAAGGAGGTGGGTGACGGCAATCTCAACCTGGTCTTCATTGTCAGGGGCGCCAGGGATGCCGTCATCGTCAAGCAGGCCCTGCCCTATGTGCGCATGGTCGGCGACAGCTGGCCCTTGCCGCTTTACCGAGCGACATTCGAGCATCACGCGCTTGTCCGGCAGGCGGAACGAGACCCCGGCTCGGTGCCACAGGTGCTGCATTTCGACGAGAGCCAGGCCCTGATCGTCATGGAGTATCTGACGCCCCACACGATCCTGCGCAAGAAGCTTATTGACGGCGAACGCGTGGAAGGTCTGGGAGAGTTTCTCGGTAATTTCTGCGCCCGAACGGCCTTTCGGGGGTCGGAACTGAGTATGGCCAGCGCAGACAAGAAAGCCGATGTCGGTGTCTTCAGCGGCAATGTGGCGATCCCCGCCATTACCGAAGCGCTGGTCTTCACCGACCCCTATTACGCTGCCGAGATGAACAATCACAATGCCGCCCTCGATCCCGTCGTCTCCGCCCTGCGGAGCGACGTCGCGCTCAAGGTCGCCGCCCAGCGGATGCTGCAGGCCTTCGCCTCCAATACCGAAACGATGCTGCATGGCGATCTGCACACCGGCTCGGTGATGTGCACGGACACACAAAGCAAGATCATCGACCCGGAATTCTCGCAATACGGCCCGATGGGTTTCGACATCGGCATGCTGATCGCGAATTTCCTCATGAGTTTTTTCAGCCAGCCGGCCCATCGCACCTCTTCGGAGCTCGCGGATTATCAGGGCTGGCTCATGGCCGAGACCATGACCGTCATCAGCCGGTTCAACAGCGAGTTCACCCGGCTGTGGAACACCGAAAGGACGGGCATGCTCTACCCGGCTGCCCTGTTTGAGGACCAGGGGCACAGCAGCCAGCCGGCGCTGGACGCCGTGCTTGCCGCCATCTGGGAGGATGCGCTCGGCTTTTGCGGCATAGAGATGCATCGGCGCGTTCTTTCCCTGGCGCACAATGCCGATTTCGAGACGATCGAGGATACCGGCGAGCGCGGAAGTCTTGAGGCGCGCAACCTGATGATGGGGCGTGACCTGATCCTGCAGCGCGCCGTATCGGATCCGGCCGGGCTGATCGAGAGACTGGCATCCCGCTATGCTGAGGAGGACGTGATATGAAGGTCGACGGCATCCACTACCGCTCCCTCTGGTATGACCATGACGATGCGGTCCTGAAAATCATCGATCAACGCTGGCTGCCGCACAGATTTGTCATCCAGGCGGTGCCGACACTGGAAGACTACGCCGCGGCGATCAAGGAGATGCGCGTGCGCGGCGCGCCGCTGATCGGCGCAACGGCGGCCTATGGCGTCGCCCATCAGATGGGCAAGGACCCGTCCGATGCGGGCCTCGATCATGCACGCGACGTCCTGATCCGGACACGACCGACCGCCATCAATCTGAAATGGGCGCTGGACCGGTGCCGGTCGCATCTGGCCCCGCTGGCGCCCTCGGACCGGGCGGCGGCGGCCTTGCAGCTGGCCCATGACATTGCCGACGAGGATGTCGAGATAAACCGGATAATCGGCGTCCATGGCCTGGAGCTCATCAAGGATATCGCGGCGGGCAAGGACAAGGGCGAGCCGGTCCGGATCCTGACCCACTGCAATGCGGGCTGGATCGCGACGGTGGACTGGGGCACGGCGACAAGCCCCATGTACCAGGCGCACGATGCGGGCATCCCGGTTCATGTCTGGGCCGGGGAGACGCGGCCACGCAATCAGGGCGCGCTCACCGCCTGGGAACTCGGCCATCACGGCGTACCGCACACCTATGTGACGGACAATGCCGGCGGGCATCTCATGCAGCATGGGCAAGTCGATCTGGTTATCGTCGGTGTCGACAGGGCGACACGCCAGGGCGATATCTGCAACAAGATCGGAACCTATCTCAAGGCGCTGGCCGCCCGTGACAACGACGTTCCGTTCTACGCCGCGCTCCCTTCGCCGACGATTCACTGGACGGTGCGCGACGGCATCTCCGAAATCCCCATCGAGGAGCGTGACCAGCGGGAAACGACCCATATCTGGGGCCGCAACGACCAGGGAGAGGTGGAACAGGTTCAGGTCAGCCCCGACGGAACGCCGGCGGGCAATCCCGCCTTCGACGTGACGCCCGCCCGGTTGGTGACCGGGCTGATCACCGAGCGTGGCATCGCACAGGCCAATGAAGAAGACATGCTTCGGCTGTTTGCCGAACAGCGCGAGGCAGTCTGAAGCATTGAGCGACTTGACACGAAACGGCAGCCGCAGACGGTCCCGGATCGAGGATCAGATCCTTGAGGTCGCCTGGTACTATTTTCATCAGGACCTCAATCAGGCGGACATCGCCGAGAAACTGAATATCTCGCGCTCGACCGTGGTCAATTACCTGGCCGAGGCACGGGCGCGCGATTACGTCCGGGTTTCCCTGCGTCCGAATGTGTTCACGCAAAGGGAAATCGCCGAAGCTCTCAAATCGGGATTTGATCTGAAGGACGCGCTCGTCGTGCCGGCGGTGGCCGATGATACCGCGCAGTCGCTCGCCCGCGTGGCGCGGGCCACCGCCGATTGGCTGCCGTTGCTGCTCGCATCCGGCGACCGGCTTGGCGTGTCGTGGGGCGAAACGGTCTACAAGATCTCAACATCGGCCGAGCGCCTCGATATGCCGGAGCTTCAGATCGTTCAGCTTGTGGGTTCGCGGGCAACGCCGCTGGGTTTTGCGGCGGAGGCCTGTTCATCGAACCTTGCCGAACGTTTCGGTGCGCACTGCATCAACCTGCACGCTCCGCTCATTGTCCAGAACCCAAAACTGGCAAGGCTGCTGAAGCAGGAGCCGGTTATCGCCGAGCAGTTCGACGCGATAGAAAACTGCAACAAGACGCTGTTTGCCGCCGGATCATGCACGGTCGAGAGCCATGTGGTCAAAAACGGCGTGGTCAGCGAAGAGGCGCTGTCCGATTATTTGAAAAAGGGCGCCCGGGCAGTCATCTGCGGACGTTTCATCGACGGCGACGGCCGCCCGATCCCCGGAGAAATCGACGATCGCATCATCGGAGCCTCGCTCGATACGATGCTGGGCAAGGAGATGGGCCTGCTGGTGTCGGCCGGCCCCGACAAGGTCGCCCCGATGCGCGCGGCCATCAGGGGCGGTTTCGCGACCCATGTCGCCACATGTTCGCAAACGGCGGAGGCGCTGCTCGACGCAGCCTGAAGCGGGGCGATGATCACACCAACATGACGTCCAGAAGCTGCGCGCGGGTGACGTCGTCCTTGCTGCCATCATAAACGACGCGCCCGGAATCGAGCCCCAGGAAACTGTCCGCCAGCGCCAGCAGCATATTGAGGTTCTGTTCGATGAGGACGATGGCGCAGCCTTCGTCCCGTCGCCGGCGGATGAAGGCCTCCATACGGGCGATGTTCTCCGGCTGCACACCCTCCGAAGGCTCGTCGAGCACAATCACGTCGGTCTCCTCCAGCATGGCGCGCGTGAAGGCGACCAATTTGCGCTCGCCGCCGGACATGGATCCGGCTTTCTGATCCTTGCGTTCGCGCATACGCGGAAAAAGGTCGTACAAATCGGCAAGCCGGTCACCGCTTCCCGCCAGGGAAAGGTTTTCAGACACGGTCAAATTGTCGAAGACCATCGATGTCTGCGGCATGTAGCCGAGACCGGTCCTGCGCCGTTCAAACGCCGCCATCGCATTGACATCCCGGCCTGACAGAAGCACCGAACCGCCGGCCATCGGCAACGATCCGGTGAGCATCCGGGCAAGTGTCGTCTTGCCGACGCCGTTGCGGCCGAAAATTCCCAGCACATGACCGGGCCCGACCGCGCCCGAGACGCCATGAAGGATTTCGACCCCGCCATAACCGCCCGAAAGATGTTCGAATTGGAGCGCGGCGGACATTACTTCGTGCCTCCCGAATAGACGCTCTGCACGGCGGGATCGGACCGTATTTCCTCATAGGTGCCGCGCGCCAGAACCTCGCCCTGATGAAGTACCAGAACCTGGTTGGAGAGGGACTTCACGATGCTCATGTCATGCTCGATGAGCAAAATCAGGCCACCATTCTTCTCCTGGAACCTTCTGACAAGCCGGGTCATCAAATGGGTTTCGTCCGGCGACAGGCCGGCGCAGGGCTCGTCGAGGAGCAGGATGCGGGGCCCGGCTGCGATCGTCATTGCGAATTCGAGAAACTGGCGGTGTCCCTGGGCGAGGGCTGATGCCGGGTCGTCCAGCCTGTCGGCCAGCGGAAATCCGTCCGTCGACAGCAATTCGTCAAGGGTCCCGCTTCTCCAGCCAAGCGCCGAAGGCCGGAAAAAATCGGCAGGACCGGCACGGCCGGCCAGCATGGCAAGGCACAGGTTCTGCGAAACGGTCAGCGACTGGAAGACGGAGGGCACCTGCAGCTTCCTGCCGATCCCGCCCTTGAGCGCCTGGTATGGCGGGCGGTTGGCGGCATCGCCTCCGTTGAAGGATATCGCCCCGCCGGAAACCGGCAGACCGCCGGTCATCGCATTGAGCAGCGAGGTCTTGCCCGCTCCGTTCGGCCCGATGATGCACAAAATGCCCTTGTCCGGCGTCGTGAATTGGACCCCGTTCAGGATACGGACCGGCCCGACCTTTACGCTGACGTCGTCGAAGTGAACAGCCTTTGCCGCATCGTCAAATACGGTCGCAGGAGGCTCGCTCAATGCCGCAGGCCCGGCTTTTCCTGCGGGCAGGACGCGCGACAATGATGTCGTGACAAGGTCCGCCACGCCGCCGGGCGCCTTCAAGACGACCAGGATGAACAGGCAAGCCAGAAGAACCTCCCAATACTGAAAACTGTCCCGCAGTTCCGATGTGAAGTAGCCGATCAGCACGGCTCCCAGAAGCGGTCCGAGCACATGATACCGGCCGCCGACCGCGGTCCAGATCACGAGATTCGCGGAGAGAAGAAACCCCGTCGATGTCGGGGTGACAATGCCCTGATGGTTTGCGAACAGGATTCCGGCAAGACCCGCCAGCACGGCGGACAGGGCAAAGACGGCGCCCTTGATGAGGTGGGTTCTGAAACCGAGAAGCTGCAGGCGCCGCTCATTGTCGGCGACCGCCCGGCCCACAAGCCCGACGGGAAGCCGGTCCAGCACCATCAGCACAACCGTGGACGAGACAACGGCTGCGACGATGACGAAATAGAACCCGCCGAACTGATCCAGCCCGCCGATGGTCCCGAAGCCGCTCAAGCCGTTGAAACCGCCGGTCAAGCCGGTTGCCGTTCCCGCCACCTGCTCGCTGATCATGACGAGCGCAAGCGTGATCAGCGAAAAGAAGGGGCCGCTGTCCGAGCGTCCCCTGAAGATCACCGACGCGACGACAAAGGCGATGAGGCCGGCTACGATCAGCACACAGATGAGCAGCAGGATCTGGAGGCCCAGCCCGTCGACACGCATCAGGATGATGGCGCAGGCATAGGCGCTCAAACCGAAGAACATGGCCTGCCCCAGGGGCAGGATCCCGGCGCGTCCCCAAAGATATCCGATCCCCTGAGCGGCAATGCCGTAGATCAGATAGAGGCCGATCTGATAGGCGAAATACGGATCGAACAGCAACGGCACAGCCAGCAAGACGGCCAGCAGGACCGCATTAACGAGCGCGATGGATACCATGGGGCCGCAACCACAAGAACAGGATGGAAAGCATCAAGATGCAAAGATAACCGTAGGTCTGATTGAACAGGGCGCTGAACACCGATTGGGTCCCGCCGATGATCGCAACACCAAGGAACAGGCCCTCAAGGCTGCCCAGACCGCCGACGACAAGCGAAAAGAACGAGCGCACCAGATAGTCGAGACCCATCATCGGCTCGATCCGGATGGTCGGCGCGAGCACCATACCGGCAATGCCTGCCGTCACCGCGCCAAAGACAAAACAGCCGGTGGAAAGCCTCTCCGTGTTGATCCCGCAGGCCTGTGCAAGCTCCGGGTTCTCGACCATGGCCTTGATTTCCGTGCCGACCGGCGAGCGGCGATACCACAGGGCAAGAGCTGCAAAGAACAGGATGATGCCGACAATAACCGCGATCCGGTAAACCGGATAATCCGTTCCGAAGACCGACATGGTTCCCGGCAGCGGCGAGGCCACGGATTGGTAGCCGCGGCCGAAGATGAGTTCGACGATTTCACGCAGCAGAATGGATATGCCCCAGGTCGCCAGAAGGCTGTCGAAGGGCCGCGCATAAAAGTGTCTGACGATCGTGCGCTCCAGCACGAAGGCTGTCAGGGCTACGGTGAGAATGCACACCGGCACCTGAAAGACGGCCGGCAGACCCATATTGGCCGTGATGACCGGGGCGTAAGCCCCGATCATGACAAGTTCGCCATGGGCCATGTTCATGATCTTCAACTGACCGAACACGATGGCAAGGCCAAGCGTTACCATTGCAAGAACGCTGACCTGCCAAAGCACATTCAGGATCAGTACGGACGACATATCCGGATGACCTTAGTTCGCGCACCCCTCGGATGTCACGACGCCGGGAAACGACTGAACGACCGTGAACGAGCCGCCCGTTCCGTCGGCAAGGTAGATGGTCTGCGTGACGTGACCGCCTTTCAGCATGCCTTCACCGCGCGGGGAATCATAGGTCGTTCCTTCCGCGGCGGCATCCATCGCGCCGACGTCAAGACTGCCTGCCTTGTTGGCGATGGCCGCCAGCAGTTTCAGCCCGTCATAGGCCGATTGGCCGAGCGTGTTGAGCGGTGCGGCATCATCGCCGAAAGCGTCCGCGTAAGATGCCGCGAAATCCTTCGCCGCATCCGTGTCGATCGAGGCAAAATAGCCGGCTGACGAATAAAGCCCGTCGGCATTCGCCTCACCGATGCCGGCGAGCGTATTCTCCTCGATCAGCGTCCCGAGCCGGATCGCCTGCTTGTCGAGGCCAAAACCGGCAAACGCCACGTTGAAGCCGACGGAACCCCCGCCGACCAGCGTGATCAGCACGCCGTCCGCGCCGCTTTCCTTGATCTTCTGCAGAGAGGAATCGAAATCGGAAACCGTGAAGGGAAGATATTCCTCGCCGACGACTTCACCGCCGGCATCGGCGATATAGGTCTTGGCGAGCGCATTGGTGTCACGCGGCCAGTTATAGTCGTGGCCGATCAGGTACCATTTGCTGGCACCCTTTTCCTGCATCAGATGCGGAATGACCGGCGCAAGCTGCTGGCTGGGCGTCTCGCCAGTCACATAAAGGCCGTCGCCGCAGGCATTGCCCTCATAAACAGGCGTATAGACATACGGAACCTGACCCTTGAAAAGCCCCATCAGCGCCGAGCGAACGGCGGAATCGTGCATGCCGACAAAGGCTTCGACGCCTTGGCCCTTCCACAATTTGAGGGCTGCCTGTGCCGCTTCCGCGGGCGGCACGCCCACATCCGCGAAGACCAGTTCGATAGTCTCGCCATTGATGCCGCCGGCAGCGTTGATTTCCCTGGCGGCGAGCATGGCCGATTTCCGGGTGGATGGGCCGAAGAGGCCTCCGGGTCCGGAATCGGGCACCAGCACGCCGACCTTGATGTCGGCAAAGGCGGTTCCCGCGAGCGCCGTTGTCGCCAGCGCGGCGGTCAGCACGGTTTTGATCATGGTTGACGTCATGGCGTCTTCCTCCTGTTCCCCTGATTATTGTGAGAGCGCTGCTTCGGCAGCCCGGGCAAGCGAGAGCAGATCGGCATCCCGGCCCGCCAGCCCGTCGAATTCGATCCCCACCGGAAGCCCGGTGACATTGCGGCAGGGCAATGAGATTCCGGGCACACCGAGGTTGGAACCAAGATCGGTGTTGCGGATATAGGTTGGAAATGTCGACACCTGCGCGCCGTTGAGTTCAACGGTTTCGTCAAGACCGATATCGCGGGCCCGCAGCGGCGTCGTCGGAAACACGATCGCCGACAGCCCGTGCGCCCTGAAGGCATCCTCATAGATCGCCCGCATGGCCGGCCGGTGAACGTCCATGGCCGCCCGGTAGGCTTCCTCCGGCATCGCATCGTCGCCGAGCTGACTGCCGATCGCACCGGCCACATCCGGCGAACCGATCGTTTCCACAAGCGCACCGAACGCCACATGCGGCGCATGTTCTTCAAGATAAGCCGGCAAGTCACGCATGACTTCGTAAAAGACGACCGGAAAGCTGAAAGCCTCGTTATGGGGCCAAAGATCCGCAAGCGTCACGTCGACCAGCGTTACGCCCGCCTTCTCAAGCGCCCGCAGGCTTTCCTCGACCGCGGTCTCCACCTCCGGTTCGAGGTTCTCGAAAAGAACCTCTGCGGGAACGCCCAGCCGCACGTCCGTCAGATCGGTTTTTCCGTTCAGCGGGTCCTGCCCGCTCAAGACGCCGTCGAGCAAAGCTACATCTTCGAGCGACCGCGCCAAAGGCCCGGCGGTGTCGCGCGTATGGGAGATCGGCACGATGCCGTCACCGGCATAGCGTCCGATCGTCGGGCGGAAGCCGACCACACCGCAAAGCGCGGCCGGAATTCTGCATGAGCCGCCAGTATCCGTGCCGAGCCCGGCCGGGAAAATGCCGGCTGCAACGGCCGAGGCCGTTCCTCCGGACGAGCCGCCGGGGATCTTCGAGGGATCATGCGGGTTCCGCACCGGTCCGGTCACCGCATTGTTCGATGTGATGCCGAAGGCCAGCTCGTGCATGCCTGATTTGGCGCCGATGATGGCGTCTTCGTCAAGCAACCGCGAGATTACGCCGGCATCTGTTTCGGGCGTACAGTCCTGCAGCGCGGCGGTGCCGCCGGTGGTCGGATAGGCCGTCGTGTTGATATTGTCCTTGACGATCAACGGCAGCCCGCACAGTCGCCCGCCTTCTCTCCTTGCCCGTTTTTCATCCGCGTCAAGCGCAAACTTGGCGAGCAGATCCGGATCAAGGAAGGAAACCGCATTAAGACCGACGTTCTCGCGCCAGCGCCTGACCGTGTCCTGCGCATATTCCCGCGCAGAAAGCTGCCCGGCATCAAGACGGCGCAAAAGCTCCGCGGCACCGAAATCAGACGCTTGTGCCATGTCTTCCTCCCTTATGGGGAAGAAGCCTAGCTAAGATGCTCCGGCAACGGCATCGTCATTAATGATGATTTTGGTCTGTCAGGTACCGCGCAAGCTGTGTACGCCGGTTGAGGCCCGACTTGCGGAAAATCGCACTGATATGGGTTCGCAGCGTCGGCTTCGAGATCAGCAGCTTTTCGCAGATATCCTCATCGGTGGAGCCGATGACCAGCATATCCGCGATCTCCGCTTCCCGGGCCGTGAAACCCAGCCGCTCTCTTATTTCACTGAACCGCAGAGCCTGTGCGTTCGAGCCGAATTTCTGCGCGCGGATCAGCGCGTTCACGAAACTCGGGCCGATGGCATCGACGATGAACGCGTCGCGTTCGGAAAAATCCTCGCCCCGGTCACCGCGCCATATCCGCATGTCGCCGATATTGGTGCCGCGGTCATAGGCAAAGTAGTTCAGCCCGTAACACAGGCCGTCGCGCTTGAGGAAATCGTTGAAGAATTCCGTGCGCACAAGCTGCTCGTGCCGCATGATCCGGCTGACGGGCGTCGCCCTGCGCCGTCTCTGCAATGTCGGCGTTATCGGGTCGCGGAACTGATAATAGCGCTCATAGCGTTCCAGATTGTCCCAGCTCATATTGACCTGGACCGCGGAGACGAATGTCTGCGTGTTCTCGTCCCAGATATAGGAGGCGAAATAGTCGGCGCGCAGCAGTTCCAGGAGCCGTTGCCCGACGCGCTGACGCACCTCGACATGATCGTAGTCGCCGCTCAGATCGCGCATGATCGAGAAGACCAGATTTGCTTCATGACTGGTCAGATTCATGCAAAGGCCCTCCCTGTCCCGTGTTCCGGCCGGCAAATCATAACCAAACCTGGAGCATTTGACGACTCGCCGCCGTCCCGGCCGCCATGCCGCACACATTCGGGGCAAAGAAAAACCCCGCCGTCTCGACAGCGGCGGGGTCGGATGTTCGCCTGCCGGAAATCCTATTCGGCAGCATCCACCTTAAGCACGCCGCGGCGGATCTGGTCTTCCTCGATCGACTCGAACAGGGCGCGGAAATTGCCCTCGCCGAAGCCTTCGTCACCCTTGCGCTGGATGAACTCGAAGAAGATCGGACCGATGACGGTCTTGGAGAAGATCTGAAGCAGGATCTTGGTCATGCCGCCGTCGACCACGCCTTCGCCGTCGATCAGGATACCGTGTTTCGCCATGCGCTCCAGTGGTTCGTCATGGCCGTTCACCCGCTCCCGGGATTTGTCGTAATAGGTCTGCGGCGGGCCGGGCATGAATTTGAGCCCGTTGGCGGCAAGCTTGTCCGTCGCATCGTAGATATCCTCGGTGCCGACGGCGATATGCTGAATGCCCTCGCCCTTGTATTTGCGCAGATATTCCTCGATCTGGCTCTTGTCGTCGGTCGACTCGTTGAGCGGAATGCGGATTTTTCCGCAGGGGCTGGTGATCGCGCGCGAGACGAGGCCGGTCATTTTTCCTTCGATATCGAAGAAATGAATCTGCTTGAAGCCAAACATCTCGCGATAAAAGTCCCACCATTTGTCCATATTGCCGCGAAAGACGTTGTGGGTGAGGTGGTCGAGATAATAAAAGCCGACGCCGTTCGGTTTCGGATCCTTCTCGCCCAGCCACTCGAACGCGCCCTCATAGGGCGAACCCTTTTCGCCATAGGTGTCGACGAAGTAAAGCAGCGAGCCGCCAATGCCGACAATGGCCGGGACATCCAGCGCCTTGTCATCGCCCTCATAGGGTGTCGCGCCTTTTGAAACGGCATGGTTGAACGCGTGATCGGCGTCGACCACCCGCCAGGCCATGGACGGCGCGCACGGGCCGTGCAGATCGATGAACCGATCGGCAAAGGAGCCCTTTTCGGCATTCAGGATGTAATTGACATCGCCCTGCCGCCAGACGGTGATGTTCTTCGTCTTGTGGCGTGCGACGGGCGCGTAACCCATACACACGAACAGCGCTTCGAGCTTTTCCGGCTCCGGGTGGGCAAACTCGACAAATTCGAAACCGTCGGTTCCGGCCGGATTGGCCTCATCGATCTTTGCCGGCGGTGCGTTGTGTGGAAACGGACCCATGCGAGCACTCCTCATCTGTTTATGTTTGTGTCATTATCTCGCAAATCTGCCGCACAATGCTTGCAAAATTCGCTCGCTTCGATATTTTTTCGCACAGTTTTCGCAGATAGATCACAAAATACACACAGATCATGCTCGACCAATTTGACCGGAAAATTCTCCGGGAGCTCCAGAAGGACGCCCGGCTGACCAATGGGGAACTGTCGGAGCGGGTAAACCTGTCACCGTCACAATGTTCGCGCCGCCGCTTGCGGCTGGAGGAGGAAGGATATATCCGCGGCTATTTCGCCGGCCTCGACCGCATGCGGCTCGACCTCGGGATCGTCAACATCATCACGGTGACGCTCGACACGCATAACCGCGACAACGCCAAGCGGTTCGCCGAACTGGTCAATCGGCTTCCGGAAGTTCTTGAGGCACACGCATTGACCGGTGAGATGGATTACATGCTGAAGGTGGTGACGGCTGACCTCAAAGCCCTTTCGGGATTCGTCAACGATATCCTGCTGCCGCATGAATCCGTCAGGCATGTCAAATCGGCTATCGTCCTTGAAACCATCAAGGACACACATGCCCTGCCGCTAAATTAGGTTTGCGAAACCGGCGCATGGATCAATTCGTCACGACGGCCTGGACAGTTACAAAAATAGGCATTTCCATGCCGTCCGCGCGGAGGCCGAACCGAAGGGCACTGACGAACAAGGCGGCGCAAGGCCGCCGCGGTTTAAAAAGGGGTACCTGGGAGAAAGCAGACAGGCCTGTGGTCATGCGGTCGGTCTGACTGCGTGAATTCATAACCGGTCCGATATGGATCGACCGGCACTTTTCATTTTACCTCCACCATCGAAACTGCTTTCATGCTCAAAAGCGTGCCGGCAGCCGAGGACATAAATGAGGGGACCGGCAACAAGTTTCAATTCGTTGCGGGATTTCAGGGAGGATACCGATGAAGAAACGCACACTGATGAAATCGTTCGCGGCAGCCGCCTTTGTCGCGGCAGGGCTTGGGGCGGGCATGCTGCCGGCCATGGCGCAGGAGGTGACGCTGCGCCTGCACCAGTTCCTGCCGCCGCAGGCCAATGTGCCCAAAAATGTCCTCATGCCCTGGGCGGAGAGCATCGAGAAGGCATCCGACGGACGCATCAAGGTCGATGTTTTCAGCGCCATGGCGCTCGGCGGAACGCCGCCGCAACTGATCGACCAGGCGCGCGACGGTGTCGTCGACATTGTCTGGACGCTGCCGGGCTATTCGCCCGGGCGCTTCCCCCGGGCCGAAGTCTTCGAACTGCCTTTCATGATGACCAATGCGGAGGCCGGTTCGCGGGCCTATTGGGAACTGTTCGAATCCGACATGAAGGACACCGACTTCAAGGACCTGAAGATCCTCGGCACCTGGATGCACGGACCCGGCATGTTCCATGTCCAGGGCGACGGCATCACCAGGCTTGAGGACATGCAGGGCAAGAAGCTGCGTGGTCCGACCCGTGTCATCAACGGGCTCCTGTCCGAAATGGGCGCGACACCCGTCGGCATGCCGGTTCCGGCCATACCGGAAGCGCTTTCCAAGGGCGTGATCGACGGCACCGTCATTCCGTGGGAAGTGACGCCGGCGCTGAAGATCCCGGAACTGGTCGGCACCCATACCGAGTTCTCCGGCGACCGCGCGCTTTACACGGCCGTCTTCGTTCTCGCCATGAACAAGGCCAGGTATGACAGTCTTCCGGACGACCTCAAGCAGGTCATCGATGACAATTCCGGCCTTGAATTCTCGGCCTTCGCCGGCCGCACCATGCAGGAATTCGACGCGCCGGGCCGCGAGATTGCCGAAAAGGCGGGCAACACCATCATCGTCCTGGACGATGCGGAAGTGGCGCGCTGGCAGGAAGCGGCACAGCCGGTTATCGACAACTGGATCGCCGAAATGGATGCCAGGGGCATCGACGCCCGCGATCTCTATAACCGCGCCAAGGCCGCGATAGACAAGAACACCAACTAGGGCCTGCGGGCGGGTGCCCGTTCTTTGAGCGCCCGCCCCGGCACAGCCCGAAACACCTCCGCCCGTTCGCAACTGCCCGCGCCCGCCCCGGCCGGCGGGCCACGTGAGTAGTGCGCAAACGGGCCACTGGATAACCGGAGCCCAGGATTGTCACGGCCCGCCAGGAGCGCGATAACTGACACTCGGGAAAAGGCCGACCGGGTCGACAGGGGCGACAAAGGCCGGATGGGGTAGCAGGATGGCAGAGCGAATTGACCGCTGGATACAGGCTCTCGCGCGCCTGACGGCTCTGGCGGGCGGTCTGGTTCTGACCGCATTGATCGTGGTGACGGTGATCTCCGTGTCCGGCCGCGCCCTGGTCTTCGCCGGCCTCGCTCCGGTTCCGGGCGATTTTGAGCTGGTCGAGGCCGGAACCGCCTTTGCGGTCTTCGCCTTCCTGCCCTGGTGTCATTTGCGGCGCGGACACGCGGTTGTCGAAATCCTCACCATGCATTTCAGCGACAATCTCGACCGCCTCATCGAGATCGTCGCCAATTTCCTGATGTTCCTGTTCGCGGCCCTCATCTGCTGGCGTCACTGGCTCGGAACCATCGACAAATACAGTTACAGCGAAACGACGTTCATCCTGCAATTTCCCATCTGGTGGGCCTATGCGGCCGGGCTTTTCGGCGCCGTGGTCTTTGTCATCGTGTCGGCCTGGTGTTTCCTGCGCAGCATCCGCGAATACCGCACCGGATCAAGTGTCGCCATCGGCGGAGAACTGCCGTGAGCAATCTTGAAATAGGCATCTGGTCGTTTCCCGTCCTGCTTCTCCTGATCTTCCTGCGCATACCGATCGGCCTTTCCATGCTCGCCGTCGGCGTGCTCGGCAGCTACATGATCAACGGGTCCTTCCTGATGATCTTCGGGCAGTTGAAGAACCAGACCTACGGAACCTTTTCCAGCTACTCGCTGTCCATCGTGCCGCTGTTCCTCCTCATGGGCCAGTTCGCCCGGCTGGGCGGCATGTCGACGGCGCTTTTCAAGGCGGCGGAAACATGGCTCGGCCACCGGCGCGGCGGCGTCGCGATGGCCGCGGTCGGCGCCTGCGCCGGCTTCGGCTCCATCTGCGGATCGTCGCTTGCGACCGCCGCCACCATGGGGCAGGTCGCCTTGCCCGAACTCAAGCGCTACGGCTTCTCCGGTCCGCTCGCCACCGGCACGCTTGCCGCCGGCGGCACGCTCGGCATTCTGATACCGCCCTCGGTGGTCCTCGTCATCTATGCGATTCTGACCGAGCAGAACATCGCCAAGCTTTTTGTGGCGGCGGTGGTTCCGGGCATTCTTGCCGCGCTCGGCTATATGCTCGCCATCTCGATTTACGTGCGCATCCGGCCGAATTCCGCCGGCACCCGCGAACGCGTGCCCTATGGCGAGCGTTTCCGTGCGCTGCTGGCGGTCTGGCCGGTTCTCGCCGTCTTCCTGCTCGTTGTCGGCGGCATCTATATGGGCATCTTCACGCCGACCGAGGCCGCCGCCGTCGGCGCGGCCGGCACCGGCCTCATCGCACTGGTCAATGGCGGGCTGACCTGGTCGACCCTCAAATCATCGATTCTCGACACCGCCAACTCCACCGGCATGATCTTCCTGATCATCCTCGGCGCGGCCATTTACAACGGCTTCCTGGCGCTGTCGCAACTGCCGCAGGAGGCAGCGCTCTACGTGACAGAACAGGGTCTGTCGCCCTGGCTGGTGCTGTCGATTATCCTGATCCTCTACCTGGTCTTCGGCTGTGTCATGGATTCGCTCTCCATGATCCTGCTGACGGTCCCGATCTTCTTCCCGATCGTCATAGGCCTCGATTTCGGCCTGTCGCCGGAGGAATTCGCCCTTTGGTTCGGTATTCTCGTGCTGATCGTCGTAGAGGTCGGACTGATCACCCCGCCCGTCGGCATGAACCTCTTTGTCATCAATTCCATGGCGCCGGACGTTCCGCTCGCCCAGACCTATCGCGGCGTCTTTCCCTTCGTCGCGACCGATCTTCTGCGGGTCGTTATCCTGGCGCTGTTTCCGTTCATCACGCTCGGCCTCGTCCGCTGGCTCTATTGATGCGAGCGGTCACGGCAGCGGCTCGCGGATCCATCCGTCCGCATAATCGATCCGCGCGCAGCCGGCGAAGCGGCGGATCCGGTCGAGCTCCGCCTCAAGACGTTCAAGGCGCCCGCGTCCGAGCTTCACCTTCGGCTCCGGCCAGAACGCGGTCACATCGAGCACACCCGAATCGCCGCGGCGTTTCATATCGATCCGCCCGATCAGCCGGTCCCCTTCCAGTAGCGGAAAGACATAGTAGCCGTATCGCCGCTTCGCCGCCGGTACGAACACTTCTATGCGGTAGTTGAAACCGAAAAGACGCTCGGCGCGCTTGCGGTCGCGGATTGCCGGATCGAACGGGCTCAGAACCCGGATACGGCCGGGCGGGTACGCAAGGCCGTCCAGCTCCGCCTCGATATCGGCGCGCGCGAACACCCGGTGGGGCCGCCCGCCCTGTGCCGTCTCGATCTCCATTTCTATCAGGTCACTGCCGAGTCTTTCCGCACACCATTTCTTTGCCTCGGCCGGCGTGATGCCGTCCCAGAAGGCGGCGATTTCGCCCGATGTGGCAAAGCCGAGACGGTCGAGCGCGCTGGAGCAGGCCCAGTCGATCGTTTCCGCCTTGCTATAGCGGTCCGTCCGATGTTCTTCGCCGATCACCCGTTCACTCAGGTCATAGACCTTCTGAAACCCCTCGCGGCGGCAAACGGCAAGCTGCCCCGTGCGCCACAGATATTCCAGCGCCGTTTTGGACGGATGCCAGTCCCACCAGCCGCCGTTGTTTTTCTTTTCGTCCTCGCCCATCTCCCGCGACATGGCCGGACCATTGCGCTCGATATGGGCAAGCACATCGTCGATTTTTTCCTCGAAACCCTCCCGGCGCCACTGGCGCCAGCGTTCGATCAGCCGTTCGCGGTAGCGCTCGAAACGCAGTTCCCAATAGGGATAGAACCGGCTCGGAATGATGGAGGCGTCATGTGTCCAGTGTTCAAACAGCGAGCGCTCTTTCTCCAGCAGCGTCTTGAGCTGTTTCGGCCGATAGCACTGGCGGCGGGAAAACAGGATGAGATCATGCGCCCGCGCCACGGTGTTGATACTGTCCAGCTGAACGAATCCGAGCCGTTCGATCAGCGTCTGCAACTCGCCCCGGCCGACTTTCCTCGACGGATCGTCGCAAAGGCCGTGGCGCTCGAGAAACAGCCTGCGCGCCTGCGCGTTGGAAAGGCGCGGCACCGCCTTGCCTGTGATATCAGCCACCGGCGACCTCCGGGATCGGTTTAAAACAAAACATGAACATCCTTAACCCGGTTCTGCGTCGAATGAAAGAGCTCCCGTAAGACGCTTGCATATGGGCGTCGATAAAATAGGCTGCAGGGCAATGGTGCGCGCCGATCTGGCGCGCCTTTTCCTGAGCCTTGGAGTTGTCGGCCTCATTCTGAGCTCCCCGGCACTGCCGCTGGCCGACGGCTCCGGCCTGCAGACGGTGTTCATTCTGGCGCTGGGGCTGCTTGCCTTCCTGCTTGGAACGGCAGAGGTCTTTCGCGACAACACGGCGCAGACGGTGCTTCCGCAACTGGTCGAATCGCGCGAGCTGGAACAGGCAAACGGCCAGCTGTGGAGCATCGAGCAGGTTATGGGCTCGTTTGTCGGCCCGCCGCTCGCCGGTCTCCTGATCGCCCTTGCCGTCCCGGCGCCATTCGGCTTCGATGCGGTCATGTTCGCGCTGTCGGCATGGTGTCTGTGGCAAATCGCCTTTCCGCCGACCGGTGCCGCAAGGCCGCGTGAACAGCATCTACAGGTTTTTCGGCTGGGGAATGATGCCTCTCGGAGCGGTCGCGGGCGGGGTGATCGTAACGGCGTTCGAGGCCGGTCTGGGGCGCGATCTGGCCTTGCGGATCCCGTTCCTGTGCGCCGCCGGCGGCTGCGCCGTTCTGCTTCTTTATGCCGTCGTCGCTCTTCGT
>NZ_CFHWAF010000014.1:0-48301 GCF_984452065.1 Hoeflea sp.
CTGCTGATTACCGGCGACGAGGAAGGCATCGCGATCAACGGCACCCGCAAGGTCGTGCAGACGGACAATATGATGGGCGGCAGCGCCGTTCGCTATGTCAGGGCCGCAGCGCCTGAAGGCTCTTATTCGGGCGAGACCGTGACCCAGACCGCCGGCGGCACATCCGTTACCGGCGGCGGAGAATTCAACGTTGAACGGGTGGGCAATGCCAATGCGCGCCGCGACGGCGTCGACGACGATTCGCAGACCTCATCGGTCAATATGAATGACGCGCAGCATGACAATGCCGGCCCGCAGAAACAGAACAATTCGGGTCCGGAAACCATTGAACTGCGCCCGACGCACTAAATTCGGCAGATTGCAGCCATGATCAAAAGGGGTGGCGTTCAGTCACCCCTTTTTCTTTATATACAGATGGTTATCCGGATATCTTCGAGAAGTCCGCGACCGGTTCCGTGGCCGTGCGGATGCGGCGCAACAGGGCCAGGCGGTTGGCCCGCACGGCGCTGTCCTCGGCATTGACAAGCACCTCGTCAAAGAATGCGTCAACCGGTTTGCGCAGGGCGCCCAGCGCCCGCATTGCCGCGCCGAAATCCTCATCGGCAATGGCCGATGCTGCGCCGTCCGCGGCTTTGTCGACCGCCGCGGACAGTTCCTTTTCCGCCGTTTCGCTCAGGAGAGCGGGATTGACGGTCCCGGCAATCGGCGTGTCCTTCTTTTCCTCCGCCGAAAGAATGTTGGCGGCCCGCTTTGTGCCGGCAAGCAGATTTCGCCCGTCATCCGTATCGAGCAGTTCGCCCAGCGCCTCCACACGCTTGAAGACCAGCAGAAGATCATCGGCGTCGGGGGAGATGACGGCATCGATCAGATCGTGGCGCGCTCCGTTGTCGCGCAGATAGACCTTGAGCCGGTCGTGGAAAAAGGACAGCAAGTCGTCACCGACACCGGCGCTTGCCAGCGGCAGGCGTATGTCGTTTTCCAGCACCAGCCGGATAACGCCCAGGGCAGCACGGCGCAGGGCGTAAGGGTCCTTCGATCCGGTCGGTTTTTCGTCGATCGACCAGAAACCGGTGAGCGTATCGAGTTTGTCCGCAAGCGCGACCGTCACCGCAACCGGGCTCGTCGGCACGTCGTCGGACGGTCCCTGCGGCCTGTAGTGATCCTCGATCGCGGCGGCGACATCCTCCGCCTCGCCCTGCAGCAGCGCGTATTTGCGGCCCATCGTGCCTTGCAGTTCGGGAAATTCGAAGACCGCTTCCGTCGTCAGATCCGCCTTTGCCAGCAAAGCCGCGCGATCTGCCTTTTTTGCCAGCGCAGCATCACCGCCGACAAAGGGCACGAGTGTTTGCGCCAGCGCACGAATGCGCGCCACCCGCTGCCCCTGTGTTCCAAGCTTCGCGTGGAACGTCACATCGAGCGCGTCGAGCTTCGCCATGCGCTGATCGAGCGGCTTTGACAGATCGAGCACGAAACGCTCCGCCGAGCGGGCGAGCGTTTCGATGTCAGGCAGGTCCGTCTGATCGGTTTTCCAGAAATGCAGCGCATCGGCGAGCCGGGCCCTGACGACCTTGCCGTTGCCGTGGGCAATCTCCCTGCCGCCGTCGACCGCCTCGACATTGGCGGTGATGATGAACCTGTTGCTCAGCGCGTTCTCCTCCCCCTGGGGACAAAGGACGAAGCATTTCTGGTTCTCCCTGATGGTCAGGCGGATGACTTCGGGCGGGATGGAAAGGAAATCCTCTTCAAACGCGCCCATCAGGACCACCGGCCACTCCACCAGTCCGGATACCTCCTCGAGAAGAGCCTCGTCCTCGACCAGCTCGAAGCCCTGGGCAAATGCCAGGTTGCGGGCATCGGACAGGATGATCTCGCGGCGCCGGTCGGCATCGAGCACCACCTTGGCCTTTTCGAGCTGCTCAACATAGTCGGAAAAACGCCGCACGGTGATGGGCTCCGGCGCATGGAAGCGGTGGCCATAGGTGACATTGCCGGCCGTCAATCCGTCGATCTCGAAATCCACGACGACGGGCTCTTCCGTCTCCGGCCCGAACGTGCAGACGATCGACTGCAGCGGCCGGACCCAGCGCAGAGCGCCCGGCCTGGCCGATGCCTCGCCCCAGCGCATGGATTTCGGCCAGGGGAAATTGCGGATGACCGCCGACATGAGCTCGGCGATGACGTTTTCCGCGTCGCGGCCGGGCTTTTCGATCACGGCAATGTAGAAATCGCCCTTCTTGGGATCGGATTTGACCGTCGCCTGGTCGATGGAGGTCAGTCCCGCACCGCGCAGGAAGCCGGCGACCGCCTTCTCCGGAGCATCCGTCCGCGGCCCCTTGCGTTCCTCGCGTATGTCCGCGGACCGGGCGGTGACGCCGCGCACATCCAGCGCCAGCCGGCGCGGCGTCCAGTATTCGCGGGCCGCTTCGTAGGTCAGTCCGGCGTCGACAAGCCCGTCGGTGACGAGTTTCTTCAGGTCGCTCGCCGCCTTGCGCTGCATGCGGGCGGGGATTTCCTCGGATCGAAGTTCTAGCAGTAGATCGGGCATCGTCTTTACGTCGCGTTCAGGAACCGATGGGCGTTTTCAATCAGGCCGGGCCGGGTCAAGGCCGCCGGCGTCGGTCTTCAGGAAGGCCTCGCCGCACATCTTGGAAAGATCGCGCACCCGCAGGATGTAGCTCTGGCGTTCCGTCACCGAGATGACACCGCGGGCATCCAGCAGGTTGAAAACATGGGACGCCTTGATGCATTGATCATAGGCCGGCAGCACGCATTCATGCCGATGCGGATCGGCGGCGCCGCGTTCAAGCAGGGACCGGCACTCGGCCTCGGCGTCGTCGAAGTGCCGCAGCAGCAAGGCGGTGTCGGCAAATTCGAAATTGTAGCGTGAATATTCCTGCTCGGCCTGCAGGAACACGTCGCCATAGGTGACCTTGTCGTTGTCGCCGCCGCCATTGAAGTTCAGGTCATAGACATTGTCGACGCCCTGCACATACATGGCGAGGCGCTCAAGGCCATAGGTCAGTTCACCGGCTACAGGCGAGCACTCTATACCGCAGACCTGCTGGAAATAGGTGAATTGGGACACCTCCATGCCGTCGCACCAGCATTCCCAGCCGAGACCCCAGGCACCCAGTGTCGGGCTCTCCCAGTCATCCTCGACAAACCGCAGGTCGTGCAGTTTCGGATCGATGCCGATGGCCTCGAGCGAACCAAGATAAAGCTCCTGCAGGTTGGGCGGCGACGGCTTGAGCAGGACCTGATACTGGTAATAGTGCTGCAGCCGGTTCGGATTCTCGCCATAACGCCCGTCCGTCGGCCGCCTCGAAGGCTGGACATAGGCGGCATTCCACGGGCGCGGACCCAGGGAACGCAGCGTTGTCGCCGGATGGAACGTGCCGGCTCCGACCTCCATGTCATAGGGCTGCAGGATGACGCAGCCATATTCAGCCCAGTAGGTGTGCAGCGCCAGGATAAGGCCCTGGAAGGAACTGGTCGGGTCGAGGTTTGTCGATTGCGCGCGCGCGGACGTGGTCATCGGTGCGGTCCGGTTCGAATTGAAGTGCGCGCGACAGGTGCCATGCACGCCCTGCGCGGTCAAGACTTTAGCTTGGAGTGATGGTCAGAATGCGGTTTCAGTGCTCGTCTTCGTCGCGTTCGACCCGGTATTCGCCGGTCTTGGGGTCCTTGACCAGCGTGCCCTGCGCACCGGCTTCCGATTCCTTTTCCTGCCGGCGCACCGATTTGCTGACGCGCTCGGCTTCCTTGAGGAAGCGCTTGTAACCCATCCAGCCGACGATCAGCACGGCTATGAACAGCAATATCTGGACTATTTCCGCCTCCCCGCGACGATCGCCGATTATCGCCGGCGTGCCCCCGCCGCGCAAGCAGATCGCGTCGTCAAAGCCCGTAACGCGACCATAGGGCGCGATCTTCGACAGCCTCGACCAGCCCGGATGCGGCGGCGCCGGCGATGCGGGTCGAGAAATCCCCCGTTCCGGCCCCGGTGACGCGGCGTCCGAAAAGGCCGCGCGGCATGGTGATCAGCCTGAACTTCGTCTTATCGCCATAGCGGTCCTTGAGAACGGAACGCATATCGCCAAGCGAATCGACGAGACCCAGTTCCTTGCCCCGGACGCCGGACCAGAAGAGGCCGGTAAAGAGGTCGTCATTGTCGGCGAGCTTGTCGCCGCGCCGCTCCTTGACCATATCGATAAAGATCTGATGCACCTCAAGCTGAAGCGATTTCAGGTGATCTATGTCGGCTTTCTTTTCAGGCTGGAACGGGTCGAGCGTGGCCTTGTTCTTGCCGGCGGTGTAGACGCGGCGGTCGACGCCGATCTTCTTGATCATCTCGTCAAAACCGAAACCTGACGAAACCACGCCGATGGATCCGACGATGGACGAGGGATCGGCGACGATCTCGTCACCGGCAAGGGCAATCATATATCCGCCGGAGGCTGCCAGGTCCTCGACAAAGACGTAGACCTTCTTTTCCTTCTCCTGCGCAAGATCGCGGATGCGCCGGAAGATCAGCCGCGATTGCACCGGAGAGCCGCCGGGCGAGTTGACGAGTATGGCGACAGCCGGCGTTTTTTTGTCGGCAAAGGCTTTTTCCAGCAAAGGCGCGGCCGTGGCAATGTTGAGCGCCGGGCGAAACTGCGACCCGCCCGCCATGATCACGCCCTGAAGCCGCACGACGGGAATCGTCGTCTCACTGGACCTGAAGCGACGCGGTAGCAGAGATTTGTAGAAAGCCATCTAGAGAGCCCGTATCCAATATCGAACGATCTCTGATGTATGTACTTTCCATCAAAACGCAATGCTGAAGTATGTGCCCCGCTTTAACGCGCGAGGAATGTCCGGCCATTGATCAGATCGTCGGCCGGGGGCGAAAGCCCGCCTTCATCGTCATGAACGAACACGGGTGGCCGCATGGTCAGCCGGGCACGGCTTGCGGCGATTGCGCTTATCAGGATCCGGTTTGCATTCTCTTCGGCACGCGGGTGGAGCGGAGTGATGTGAATGGCACCAAAACGGCCTTTGCAGGCTGCGAGGATGTCTTCAAGCGATTGAGGCCGCGCAATCAGGGACAATTGACCGCCCGGCTTGCAAACCGCCCCCGCCGTGCGCAACCACAACGGCCACATGTCCTTCGGCATGGCATGGGCTTCAGCTTTCAGCGGATCGGGCGTTGTACGGTCCGCCGCATCGTTGAAGGGCGGGTTCATGATGACATGATCGAAGGCCGCATCCGCCAGCCCGGCGGCAATGCGCGCGCGCCCGCTCAGGGTCACGTCGGCGTCGAGAACGCTTATCCTGTCCGCAAAGCCTCTGTTCTGAGGCAGTTCCGCCGATTGCCGCGCATAGCGCAGCATTTCACCGGAACGCTCGATCAACAGGACATCGAGATGCGGCGTCCTGCTTGCGACGGCTATGCCGGCAGCGCCCGATCCCGCGCCGAAATCGGCAAGCCGGCCGGTTGCATCAGGCGGCACGAGCGAGGCGAGCAGCATGGCATCGATGCCGGCGCGGTGGCCTTTGCCCCTGGGCTGTGCCAGGAAAAAACGGCCGCGGTGGAACGCATCGACCGTCGCTGCCGGCAGCCGGCTCTCAGCGGACCGGGCGCTCATTCATGTCTCGCGCAATTCATCGCCGAGGCCCGCTCCTTCGACGAGTTTGCGTGCCTCGTCCGCCCGGTCCGCGTCCACCATGAGACGGCGCGACAGGGCGTTGATCGATCCGTCGAGCACGCTCATATTCTCGTCGGCGATGAAGTACCGGATCCCGGCCTCCTTCAGGAGCGTGCCGACGAATGAAAGCGTGACAACATTGTTCGTGCGGATCAGTTCCTCCATAAGCTCAATCACCTTTCCGACCTGTGGCTGCACGATGACAGACGATCTGCGGCTTCGCCGAGCGCCATTGCCCATATATGCGAACTGGATGCGGTTTTGTCATCACAGCCGTCCCTGTGCACGATAAAGTGAGCCGATGTCATCAAACAATGACCTTGGACCGTCCGATTAAGCGAACATACGGTCTAAGTGCGTCGATTCTTCACTTGTCCCGCCACCGGCCAGTTTCTATTGTCTTTTTAAGTATATGAAGGAGTCTGTATTTTGGGCGTTGTCATTCCGCTTGAGGACAAGAACAGGAACACCGCGTCGGTCAAGCCGCTGGTGGACCTTACAAAATCCGATATGGGCCGGGTCAATCAGCTGATCCTCGAGAAAGCGGGCTCCGATGTCGAAATGATCCCGGAGGTCGCCAACCATCTGATTTCCTCGGGCGGCAAGCGTCTTCGCCCCATGCTGACGCTCGCTGCCGCGACGATGTTCGGCTATGAGGGCGACGGCCATGTCAAGCTGGCGACCAGCGTGGAGTTCATGCATACGGCGACATTGCTTCACGACGACGTGGTCGACGAAAGCGACCTGCGCCGGGGCAAATCGACGGCACGGATGATCTGGGGTAACCAGGCCAGCGTGCTTGTCGGGGATTTCCTTCTCGGGCAGGCCTTCAAGATGATGGTCGATGTCGGCTCCATCGATGCGCTGGACGTGTTGTCCACAGCCGCCTCGATCATCGCCGAAGGCGAGGTTTTGCAGCTTTCGGTAGCCAAGAACATGGAAACGACCGAGGACGACTATCTGGCCGTGATCCGGGCCAAAACCGCCGCCCTGTTTTCCGCGGCGGCCGAGGTCGGGCCGATCATCGCGGGCGCCGGCAAGGCCGATCGCGATGCCTTGCGGTCCTACGGCACGAATCTCGGCCTCGCCTTCCAGCTTGTCGACGACGTTCTGGATTACGGCGGAAGGGCGCAGGACCTCGGAAAGAATGTCGGCGACGATTTCCGCGAGGGAAAGATAACGCTGCCGGTGGTGCTGTCTTACCGCCGTGGCGACGACAATGACCGGGCGTTCTGGCGTTCGGCAATTGAAGAGGGAAACAACGACGATGCCGCGCTCGAAACGGCGCTTGCGCTGATCGCAAAGTCCAATGCCCTGAACGATACGATCACGCGCGCCGAACATTACGGCGCGATCGCGCGCGACGCGCTTGCGCCTCTGGCCGATACCGAGGCCAAGGCGGCGTTGCTGGAAGTCATCGACTTCTGCATCGACCGTATCAACTGACGCGCATTGCCGCTCTTGCCTCTTGCTTGCCGTGCTGGCCGAAAAAGGCCATGCTTTGGGTGAAATATGAGGATTCGTTATCGATGAAAACAGCAACGGGAGCGGGCAAGATGCGGCCCAGAATCTTCACACTGGCGGTGAGCGCCGCCGTTGCGGGCCTGCTGGCCGCATATCCGGCATCGGCGAACGACGAGGCGGACCGGGACCGTTTTGATTCAGGCAGGGTTGTCAGCTTTGCCGGCGCATTGCTCGCCGGACGCACCGCCGAGATAGACCGCGACGCCGAGACAGCGATTGAACTCTACCGCAAGGCGCTCGGGTTCGACGCGGACAATACCGACCTGCAGCAGCGGCTGATGGTGCTGCACTTCAACAATGGCGACTTCGAGGACGGCGTCACGCTGGCTGAAAAGCTGAAGGGCGATCCGACGATCGAAAGCACGGCAAGGCTGGCGCTGGGCATCAACGCGGTGCGTCAACGCGAATTCAAGAATGCCCAGAACCTGCTCGATTACGCCGGGGTCAGCGATCTGGAACGCCTGCTGCACGGGCTCCTGCAGGCCTGGGCCTATTTCGGCGACAGAAAGGGTGACAGGGCGCAGGAGACGATTGACGCCCTCGAAGGGCCGGAATGGTACGGGATTTTCAAGACCTACCACAGCGCGGTCCTGCAGGAGGCCCTCGGCAATCAGGACGAGGCCCGCCGCCTTTACACATCGGTTATCACCGACCAGAACAGCGCCGGCATGGCGCCCGACACATATATTGCCGCCTCCATGTCGCTCGCCGGGATGGAAATGCGGCTCGGCAACGCCCAGCGCGCCAGGGATGCGATCGCCACGGGAACGGCTTTCGCACCGGGCTATGCGCCGCTGCGCGCCCTGCAGCAGCGCATCGAGGCAAACGAGACGCCAAAGGCAGCCGTCCGCAATGCCGCGCAAGGGGCATCCGCGGTGCTTTATACGATCGGCAGCGCGCTCAACCGCAGCGGCGCGGAGGATTTTGTCTCACTCTATCTGAATTTCGCCCGGGCGCTCGATCCCAGGAACGCGGCAACGCTGATCATGTTGGGCAGCCTTGAGGAAAATCAGGGCAAGCCCGAAAAGGCCATCGCCCTTTACGAGGCGGTTCCGGAGGACTCGATCTTCCATCGCGTCTCGGAGCTTCAACTCGGCCTCAATCTCTCCGATCTCGGCCGGCTCGAGGAAGCCAAGGAGCACCTTCAGGCGCTGATTGAGGACGATCCGAGCGATATGCGTGCCTATCTGGCCTATGGCAGCGTGCTGTCGGAAGCCAGATCCTACCGCGAGATGGCGGATAATTACGATGCGGCGGTCCAGGCCATCGGCGTTCTTCCCGACCAGTCGCACTGGAACATATTCTATCAGCGCGGCATCGCCTATGAGCGCCTGAAGGAGTGGGAGAAGGCCGAACCGAATTTCGAACGGGCCCTGGAACTCAATCCGAACCAGCCACAGGTCATGAACTATCTCGGATATTCATGGATCGACATGAATATCAACCTCGACGAAGGGATGGAACTGATCCGCGAAGCGGTGCGGCTCAGGCCCAATGACGGCTATATCGTCGATTCGCTCGGCTGGGCCTATTATCGTCTCGGTGATTTCGAGAGAGCCGTCGAGGAACTGGAGCGGGCGGTCGAAATCCGCCCCGGCGACCCGACCATCAACGATCACCTTGGAGACGCCTACTGGCGCGCGGGGCGCAAAACGGAGGCGCGCTACCAGTGGGAACGCTCGCTGACCATGGAGCCGGAGCTCACCGAGATACCGAAAATCAAATCAAAGATCGAAAAGGGTTTGCCGGATTTGCCGGCGAAAACGCCGTCCGCTTCGAATTCGGATGGCGAGAAGAATGATGTTGACGGCTCGCTCAAGCGGGACGAGACGAACAACAAGAGCGGGATTAAGGAAGCGCCCGCAAGACAGACCACGGAATATAAGGTCAAGCCGGGGCAGACCTTGTGGACCATTGCCAACGAGGTACTTGGCGACGGGCAGCGCTATCGCGAAATCCTTCTGCTCAACCCGTCACTGCGCAATGGCGCCGATACGATCCACCCCGGGCAGATCATCCTCCTGCCCTGAAAGAAGTCCGGGTCACATGGGCGAGACCGCCGAAACCGCCTGGGCCAAGATCAATCTGGCCTTGCACGTCACCGGGCTGCGGGACGATGGCTATCATCTGATCGACAGCCTCGTGACTTTTGCCGATTTCGGCGACCGTCTGACCTTCTCACCAAGCGCCAGCGACACGCTGACGATCAGCGGCCCGTTTGCCGGCGATCTGAATGCCGATGACGACAATCTTGTTGCGCGCGCACGAGTGCTTTTGCGCGATCTTGCCCTCAGGCAAGGCGGCAAGGCCCCGCCGGTTGCCATTCACCTTGAAAAGAACCTGCCCGTCGCTTCGGGTATCGGCGGCGGCTCGGCGGACGCCGCGGCAACGCTGCGCGGTCTTGCCCGGGTGTGGCCGGTCGCCATCGACGATGCCGACCTGTTGAAAGCAGCGCTGAAGCTGGGGGCGGACGTCCCCATGTGTCTTTTGTCAAAGCCTTTGCTGGCGCGCGGGATCGGCGATCTTCTGGAACCGCTCGAAACCCTCGCGGCATTGCCCGTCCTCCTCGTCAATCCGCTTGAGGCCGTATCAACCCCCGCCGTGTTCGGCGCGCTTGAAACGAAGAGCAACACAGCCCTGCGGCTTTCGGAACCGCTCGGCGATATCGAGACTGTCATTGCGGCGCTGAAGCAAACGGGCAACGACCTCGACACGCCGGCAAGGCGCTTCGTTCCGGCGATCGCTGAGGTCGGCGCGGCGCTCGGGAAAACCGATGCGCTGTTCTGGCGCATGTCCGGGTCCGGTGCGACCTGCTACGGCATATTCCGCGATCCGGTTGCCGCCCGGCTTGCCGGCGACACGCTTCGCGATCAATATCCGCACTGGTGGGTGCAGGCCGCCACGACATACCGTGCGCCGTAGGAGTTTTTCATGTCCCGAATCGATGAATCGCGTCCATTCATTTCGGTCAGGATCGCCGTGCTGACCGTGTCGGACACACGCAGCCTGGAAGACGACAAATCCGGCTCGACGCTTGCGGGCCGGATCGAACATGCCGGTCACGTGCTTGCGGCGCGCGACATTGTCACGGACGATGTCGACCTGATCGCGGCGCGCGTCAAATCCTGGGCGGAGGATCCGCAGATCGATGTGGTCATCACGACCGGCGGCACCGGATTTACCGGCCGGGACGTGACGCCCGAGGCGGTGATGCCGCTGTTTGAAAAACAGATGGACGGTTTTTCCGAGGTGTTTCACCGCATCTCCTACGACAAGATCGGCACGTCCACCATCCAGTCACGGGCAACGGGCGGCGTTATCAACGCGACCTATGTCTTTGTGCTGCCCGGCTCACCGGGAGCCTGCAAGGACGCCTGGGACGGGATACTGAAAAACCAGCTCGACTACCGGCACATGCCGTGCAATTTCATCGAGATCATGCCGCGGCTCGATGAACATCTGAAACGCAGGAAATAGCGTTTGGGTCTGTCGCCCTCAGATTGAATCGAACCGGCCCGAGCGCCCGAAGCCCGACGCAAAACGGGCCGCGCCCTTTTCAGCTTCCTTGCGGATGGGCACCTGCCCTTCGATGCCCTCGAGTTTGAGCGCCTCTTTGAGGTCCAGGCCCCATTGTTCGTGGGCGGTCATACGGTCGGTCCGCAGGCATATCTGCGGGAAACGCGCGAGGTCCGCTGCGATCGACACCGCTTCTTCAAGCGCCTTTCCCTGCGGAACCAGCCGGTTGGCAAGCCCGAAGCTCAACGCCTCGCCGGCAGCGACGGGACGGCCGGTGAGGATCATGTCCATCGCCCGGCTGTGGCCGATGAGACGTGGCAGGCGCACATTGCCGCCATCGATCAGCGGCACGCCCCAACGGCGGCAAAACACGCCGAAGACCGCGCTTTCAGAGGCGACACGCATGTCGCACCACAGGGCGAGTTCAAGCCCGCCGGCCACGGCATGTCCCTCGACGGCGGCAATCACCGGCTTGGTGAGCAGCCGTCGCGTCGGCCCCATCGGCCCTTCTCCGAGCGGCTCATATTCAAACGTGCCCTCAGATACGGTTTTCAGGTCGAAGCCGGCACAAAAGGTGCCCCCGCTGCCGCAAAGCACGGCCGCAGACTGGCTGGTGTCGTTGTCGAAATTCTCAAAGGCCGACAGAAGCAATCCGGCGGTCTCCGGATCGACGGCATTGCGGCTCGCCGGGCGGTTGATGGACACAATCGTGACCGCATCCCTTCGCTCAACCAGGACCTTGTCTTCCGATTCGCCCATCTTGCGCCTCCTGCCCTTCTCGCATTCGCTGACAGGCGATGCTGACACCGCAGGCCGGTCCGGTCAACGCTGCGGATGCTGCACTGTGCCCTGCAGTTGCACCGCCTTGCCGGCGCCTTCCCCGAAACCGGTTGTTCTCATTTTTGTTCTTGATATGTTCTTATTCGTTTGCTAGGAATAAATTCACAACACACAGGGATGCAAGGGTGCTGCAATGAGCGATCTGGACCATTTCAGGCAAAACAGCCTCAATCCGGCAAACAGGCCGGACATCGCCGAAGCCCTTGCCGCGCATTCGGGCATGCGTGTTGACAGGAAGCGGCGGCGCGGGCGCGGCGCGGGCATCAACCCGAGCGGGCGTTTCGAGCAGCATGCCCGTCACATCTTCGATGACGGATGGGAAACCCTGGAAGACCTCCCGGCCTTCAAAACCGAGGTGCAGGTGGAAAAGCCACGCACCATCATCACCCGCAATCAGTCTCCCGACATTTCCTTCGACCGGTCGATCAACCCGTATCGCGGCTGCGAGCATGGCTGTATCTACTGCTTCGCGCGGCCGACCCATGCCTTCATGGGGCTTTCGCCGGGGCTGGATTTTGAAGCGCGCCTGTTTGCCAAGCCGGATGCTCCCAGGCTGCTTGAAAAGGAACTGGCGAAACCCGGTTACAAGCCGCGCGTGATCGCCATTGGCACCAATACCGACCCCTATCAGCCGATCGAGAGGAAATGGCGGATCGTGCGGCAGATCCTCGAAGTGTTGAATGCCTGCAATCATCCGGTCGGCATCGTGACGAAGTCGGCAAACATTCTTCGTGATACCGATATCCTGTCGCAGATGGCCGAAAAGGGCCTTGCCAAGGTGGCCCTGTCGGTCACCACGCTGGACGGCAAGCTCGCCCGCGCCATGGAGCCGCGGGCATCGGCGCCTGCCCGGCGGCTGGAGGCGATGCGCGGACTTTCGCAGGCCGGCATTCCGGTCGCGGTCATGGCCTCGCCGATCATACCGGGGCTGAACGACCATGAAATGGAACGTATCCTGGATTCAGCCAAAGCCGCCGGCGCATGCACGGCGAGCTATATTCTGCTGCGCCTGCCGCTGGAAGTCAGTCCGCTTTTCCGCGACTGGCTCCTGCGCCACTATCCGGACCGCTACAGGCACGTCATGTCGCTGGTTCGCTCCATGCGTGGCGGCAAGGATTATGACGCCGAATTCAAGAAGCGCATGAAAGGCAGCGGCCCCTATGCCTGGCAGTTGGCGCGGCGCTTCGAAATCACCGCAAAGAGGCTGGGGCTCGACAGCAGATGGCGCTCCTTGCGCACCGATCTGTTTACCCCTCCGCTTGGATCGGGAGTACAGCTCAACCTTCTTTGATGCAGCTTCGCCATGACCGCGTACCCCGACTGCGGTCATGACGGTGGTTCCCTCCACCAAGCCGCCGCCGGATTCCCGCCACCTGTGCCTCACACTGGAATCCGGCATCCCCGAGCAATGACCTCCGGCTTCTGCCGTCCGGAGACACGCTCTGAATGGAGGGACTTGCAGGGGATTGGGTGGGCGTGCGAGTTTGCCGCACAATGTCTCGCACCCCACCTGATTCTCGCTCGCAGGCCGACCTGTTCGCTCCGGCGGGCGACGGACCGGATTTCAGTTTTGAACGTGCTGCCGGCGCGCCGCAGCGGCTGGTGGCCGGTGCCGACGAGGCCGGACGCGGACCTCTTGCCGGGCCTGTCGTTGCCGCAGCCGTGATCCTCGACCCGGACAATGTTCCGCTCGGTCTCAATGACTCCAAGAAACTCACGGCCCGCCGGCGCGACGAGCTCTTCGAACTGATCCTCATGCATGCCGAGGTGTCCATTGCCTCGTCCGGCCCGGCCCGGATCGACCGGACCGATATCCTGAAAGCGAGCCTTGATGCGATGCGCAGGGCCGTCAACGCCCTGCCCCGTGCGCCCGACAGCGCGCTCATCGACGGGCGCGACGTGCCGCCCGGCCTGTGCTGCCAGGGCAACGCGGTGATCAAGGGCGATGCGCGTTCGCTGTCGATCGCGGCCGCCTCCATCGTCGCAAAGGTCGCGCGGGATCGGATGATGCAGCGCTCAGCCGAGCGCTTTCCCGTTTTCGGCTTCGAACGCCATGCCGGCTACGGAACCGCGGCGCACCGCGAAGCCATAGCCGAACACGGTCCCTGCCCGCTTCACCGTATGAGCTTCAGACCCATGCGCGGCGAAGGCTGATTGCACGGCATCACTGCGCCGGTCAGGCGGTGCGTTCCACCGCCTGACCGCGAGCCTCGCGGTGGGCGATGAAGATCGAAGCCGAGACAATCAACGCCGATCCAAGCCAGAGATTTCCGCCCGGCACAAAGCCGAACACGATCCAGCCCGCGATGACGTTGAGGGGCAGCTTCACATGGTCGAACGGCTGGACATAGGCCGCGTCGGCGCTGGCATAGGCCCGCACGATCAGCCATTGCGCCGCCATCGTCATGATGCCGGCGACAACCACGAGCATGGCGGCAGTGAGGCCCGGCACGACAAATCCGCCCGATCCGGCGGCCAGACCGGCATTGATCGGTGTCAGCAGCACAAGCATGTAAAGGGTTATGGTCCGCGTCGAATCAAATGCCGTGAGGCGCTTGGTCATCAGCGAGGTCGCGGCCCAGAAGACAGCGGCGGCGACGGGCAGCAGCGTGGCGGACGTGAAGGCGTCGGACCAGGGCGCAAGGATGATCATGCCGCCGGTAAACCCGAGGGCGGTCGCGGTCCATCGGGCGATGCCGACCCTTTCGCCCAGAAACAGGCCGGCGCCGAGCGTGACAAAGAACGGCGATGTCATGATCAATGCGATCGCCTGCCATATCGGCACATGGGCGAGACCGGCAACCCAGAGCTGGACGCCGATCGCCGCCATCGCGACCCGTAAAACATGTGCGCCGGCATATTCGGTCTTGAGCACGCCAAGGCCGGTGCGCATGACCCACGGCAAACAGCACAACATGGCGACGAGATATTGCCAGAACGCCGCTGCGGTCGGTGCCATGCCGATACGCATGGTCACGGCCTGGAGTGACGTGTTGACCACCGCAAAGGCGGCGCCCGCGGCAATCATGAAAAGCGCCCCGGCAACAGCACTGCTGTTCGAGACCACGAAGGCGTTTGAGTGAGATCTTGTCTGATTCATCATGTGTTCCTTCCAGAACCTTAGAGGAATCAGGGCAACAGGCGTGAATGCGGGCCTTCCGCGCACGGAATGACCAGCGTCTCAACCCGTTCTCTTCCATCCGGACTGTAACCGTCGGCTTCGGATTTGCACCGAATCTGCTGACCCCGATCGTTGGGACCGGGCGCTCGCGGGCTTCGAATTCCGGCGCTTGTGCCGGGCTTCGTTACCGCCGGTGGGGACTTCCACCCCGCCCTGAGAACGAATGCAGCGGTGCCTTGATGCACCGCTGCAACGCCATAGATAAACCAGTTGCGGAAAAAACGAAAGGCCGGGAAAACCCGGCCTTCCAAAAATCAGATCTGAACACGGCTTAGTTCAGCCGCTCCTTCAGTTCGGCGACGGACGATTTGAACAACTCGCCCGTTGTCTTCTCATCGGCCTTTTCGGCAATGATGGTCTGCGCGGCAGAGACGGCAATATCGACCGCCGATTGCCTGACCTCGTTGATTGCCTCGGCTTCGGCGAGCGCGATCTTCTGCTCGGCCATGGCCGTGCGGCGTTTCACGTAGTCGTCGGTCTTCTGACGAGCGTCGGCCACGAGACCGGCCGCCTCGTGTTCGGCGGCGGCGATCACCTCGCTGGCTTCCTTCTCGGCGTCCTTGCGTTTGCGCTGGTATTCGGCGAGCAATTGCTGCGCTTCCTCGCGCAGGCGCCTTGCCTCGTCAAGCTCGCCGCGGATCTTGTCGGCGCGGTCGTCGAGCGACTTTGTCAGCATGCCCGGAACCTTCAGATAGGCGAGCAGGGCAAGAAAGAGAATGAGGGATACAAGCGCCCAGAATGAAGCATCCATCAGTCCCTCCCCTCGGCCGCAGCCTTGACGGCAGCACTGAGCTTGGCCTTGGTCACCGTTCCGCCGATGAACTGGCTGACGATGGCGGCTGTCGTGTCGGCGGCAATTGCGTCGACTCCGGCAAGCGCCTTTTCCTTCACGCCGGCGATCTCGGCCTCCGCCTTTTCGAGCTTCTGCGTCACCTCGGCCTCGACCTTGGCGCGCTCCGCATCGGCATCGGCCTTGGCCGAATCACGGGCGGCCTGGGCGATCTCGTGGGCTTTCGACTTGGCGTCCGCCAGTTCCTGCTCATAGGCCGCGAAGGCCTGATCGGCCTCTTCCTTAAGCCGGTTGGCTTCGTTCAGGTCCTGGGCGATCCGGTCGCGGCGCGTTTCGAGAATGCCGGCGATCCGCGGCAGCACAACGCGCGACATGAACAGGTAAAAAAGGCCGAACGTGATGAAGAGCCACAGAAGCTGGGATGCATATGTGGAACTGTCAAAGGGCGGAAATGACCCCTCCGCCGCATGTTCGGCGGTCTCGGCAGTGGCTGCATAGGCCGCTGTGACGAACATTGTTGCCTCCAAAATGGCGCCGCGCCGTTCCAGGCCGCGCGTCAAGCGCGGCCGGTACGCCTGCCCGAAAGATCAGACAGCGAAGAGGAGGAGCAGTGCCACGAGCAGCGAGAAGATGCCCAGTGCTTCCGTCACGGCAAAGCCGAAGATGAGACGGCCGAACTGGCCATCAGCGGCCGACGGGTTGCGCAGAGCGCCCGACAGGTAGTTGCCGAAAATCGTGCCGAGGCCGATACCGGCGCCACCCATGCCGAGACATGCAATGCCTGCGCCGATGTATTTTGCTGCTTCCGCTTCCATGATGAACTCCTTCGAATGGGATAATTGCGGCTGTTGATCGGGCGGCGGAGCCGCCTGTTTCTTCTCCTAGTGTCCGGGATGCAGGGCGTCATTGAGGTACATGCACGTCAGCACCGCAAAGACATAGGCCTGCAGGCAGGCCACCAGAAATTCCAGACCGGTCAGGGCGACGGTCATGATCAGTGGGAGGATCGCACCACCGATACCGAGCGCTCCAAGCGCGCCCAGCGAGGTGACGAACCCGGCGAAAACCTTGAGCGTGATGTGCCCGGCCAGCATGTTCGCGAAAAGGCGGACGGAAAGGCTGATCGGGCGCGAAAGAAATGAAATGACCTCGATGGCGACCACCAGCGGCAAAAGCAGGCCCGGCACGCCGCTCGGCACAAAGAGGTTGAGGAAGCCGAGACCGTGCTTCATGAAACCGTAGATCACCACGGTGCCGATCACCAGGATGGCGAGGGCGAAGGTGACGATGATGTGGCTGGTGACCGTAAAGAAATAAGGAAACATTCCCAGAAGGTTAGCCACAAGAATGAACATAAAGAGCGAAAACACCATCGGGAAGAAACGCATCCCCCCGGATCCCGCCCCGTCCCTGAGCATCGAGGCCACGAATTCGTAGCACATCTCCGACACCGACTGCATGCGGCTTGGAACCATGCCGCGATTGGATGTCGTGAGGAACAGGAAGCCGGATGCAACGGCAACGGTCGCAACCATGAACAGCGACGAGTTGGTGAATGAGAAGTCGAGACCGCCCACTTCAATCGGAATGAGCTTGCTGATCTGGAACTGGTGGATCGGATCGTTTGCCACCGGATGCCTCTCTCTTTGCGCCGGCCGGTTCAGCCATCGGCGTTATGGTTGCTGCCCTCTTCGTCCTTCCGGCCCGCACGGTTCTCCGCCACAAGGCCTGCCGAACGCATGACATTCAGAACTCCCGCCACGAAACCGAGAAGAAGGAATATGATCATCCCCCACGGCGTCGTCCCCAGGAAACGGTCGATCAGATAACCGAGAAGCGTGCCAACGAAAATCGCTGCGACAAATTCGGTGGAAAGTTGAAATGCCTTGGCGTAGGACGACTTGCCCGCCCACTCGGCTTCTTTCCCCGGTTTGTCCTGCGGCCGGCGGGAAGCAAGTTCCGCTTCCAGCTGCCTGCGACGCTCCTCAAGGTCATCGGTCTGATCGGTCCGTTCGTCATCGCCAGGAGCAGTGTTATCTGTTCCTTTGTTTTGCGCTGGTTTTCGCATGAAAGTCGCGCTCCACAAGGTGCCTGACAATTTGGAACGGGACCGTTCCGAAGTCGCGCGCAACATAGTTTTCCGCCCATGCCAAGTCAAGGCGGCTTCGCCGGCGCTCCACTTGCAAATTATGCAAGTAAAAACATATGGTTATAGAGAATACGGCGATTCCCGATGCTTTCGCTCCATAGAATCACGCGGCATTGCGGCACTTTGACCGCACGACGCACGCCGGCACGCTGTCGGCGGCGCCACTAGCAGCAGCGCAGAACGGGCATGTTGGCGGCAAAGAACGCCTCGCTCAAGGCCAGCATAGGCGCACGGGACGGGGTGAAAAGGTAAACGACGTCCCAGCGTTCGGTCATGGCATCGCTGCCGATGACCGCCAGACCGTAAACCCCTTCGAGTTCGGCTCGGAACCGCATCGGAAGGTCGCTGCCGTAACCGCGCCAGTGATAGTGGCTCTCCGGCGCTGCGCGGCCGAGCTCGAAGGTTTCCACGCAAAAGGCGGTCACCGGCACCGTGACCTGCAGAACGCCGTCCGCGCGCAGAATGCGAAGCAGTTCACGCATTCCGGCAAAGTCATTCTCGACATGTTCGAGCACGTGATTTGCGATGATCCAGTCGTAACTCGCATCGGACCGTTCGATGGCGCTCAGATCGAGGCTGTTTTCCTCCTCGAACACCGAGACCTCGAAGTGTTTGAAGCGTTCCCTCGGGGCGGCGATGTCACGGGAGAACTGCAGCGCTTCGGCCGAAACCAGCATCTCGTCGGGAAGCGCATCATAGACCTGCCTTATGATCCGATGGCGCTCCAGCGATGTGCAGGTGACGCAGCGCGGCTTTTGACCGTTCCTCGCCAGCCTGCCGGAGGGGCCGGGCCGGAACGTCGTTCCGCCGCAGATATTGCAGGTGGGCATCGCTCACTCCTTCACGCCGCCTTCCTTGAAATCGCGGACATGAAATAGGCGTGGCCGCGCGCGGCGGCAAGCGCCAAAACAAGCTTGTGTGCGAACGTGAAGAACAGCACCGGACCGCGTATTGTCAGTCCGGGGCGGTCTAACTCCAGCCGCCCCCATGCGTGCGGTAAAAGATGTGCAGACCGATCCGGCCGACACGTTTCATCTTGCGGGCCCATTTCGGGCGGACATAGGTGGCATGGTAATGGGTCGACGAGCCGACCTCATCCAGCCAGATCTTGCCCGCCGTCACGGCCATCGCGACATCGCCGGCAATGTTCCAGTGGCGTTTGGAGCGGACGCGGTCGCGGATACCGTCGCAGGCAAAGGAGAACTGGCAGCGGTTGCGCCAGCGCTTGTTCTGGTAGACTACGCCGCAGACCGTCTTGGGATAGGCCGGATTGCGGACGCGGTTCAATATGACCTGGGCGACGGCGGCCTGGCCCTTGACCGGCTCGCCCCGTGCCTCGAAATAAATGCCCGCCGTCAGGCAGCGCTGCTCACCCTTGGAGAAAACATGCGCGGGAAGTGCATGGCCGGCCCAGGCATGGTCGTTCTTGGGGACCGGCGGAAAGAACCGGCCGGCTTCATCGTTGTCCGCGAGCACGGAGGCAAAAGGCGAAACTTTTGCATAGTCCGGTTTGGCGGGCGCGTAGGCCGTTGCCAGAACGTCCGGCTTGTCGTTGGTGACCAGGCCGGCGAGCATGACCGGCACATTGCCGGCTTCGGCCGCTTTTCTGCGGGCGTGGAAGACCGTTGCGATCTGCACTTCCCTGCCCCTGATGTCGGGATCGACGAATGCCATCCGCACCGCATCGGCTTCGGGCGGGCCGATCACCATGCTGCGGCGTTCGAGTATGGAGCCGGCGGAAAAATTCTTCGGCGGCGCGACGGGCACGCTGGTCGTCACACGTCCGCGCTTTTGATCGCGGGTGACCCGGTCCTCGTCCGGTCCGGCGTCGGTCGCGCCGGATTTGTGGCGAAAGGCGATCGTGCGGCCATCGGGTGTCTTCATGCTGACCGGGCTGCTGGTGGACCCGGTCGTTATCGGGTCGGTGAAGACAAGTTCGGCATTGTGGATGGATCCTGCGGGCGCATCGACAAGATAGGTCTGCCAACGCACATTGCCGCTGGAAGCGCCGGAGATCACGCTTGCCATGTCCGAATACGCGGTTGTCGATGTCGAAACGAAAAACGCCAACGCCCCGAAAGCGACGGGAGCTGACCAGCCCCGGTCAATCGACGCAAGCCGGCCCAAAACGGCTAATCCATGACGCACTTAACTACTCCGACACCCGTACTGAACACTATCGTTCGGATGATGGTGTATTAACCTTTATGGAGCGTTAATCGGGCGGCCGCGCCCTTTTCTTTACTTGTTCGATAAAGAATTATTTCACGCGTGTAGCATTGTGCCGGAAGCCGCTTGCGGTCAGCGACGCTTGCGGCGCGGCGCGTATGGATTGTCGCCCTTGCGGTAGGACACACGGATCGGAACGCCCGGCAGATCAAAGTCCTGGCGCAGGCCGTTGACGAGATATCGCGTATAGGATGCCGGCAAGGATTCGGGGCGGGAACAGGAGATGACGAAGCCCGGCGGACGGGCCTTGATCTGCGTCATATATTTCAGCCGGATCCTGCGGCCGGAGACCGCGGGCGGCGGATGCTGCACCTGCATCGTCTCAAGCCAGCGGTTGAGCTTTGAGGTCGACATTCGGCGGTTCCAGACCTTGTGCGTGTCGACGACCGCCTGCATCAGCTTGTCGAGCCCGGCTCCGGTCAGCCCCGAAACCGGCACGGCCCTGATGCCGCGCACCTGAGGCAGAAGGCGCTCGGTCTTTTCCCGCAGATCCGACAGCGTCGCCTGGCGATCCTCGATCATGTCCCACTTGTTGAAGATGATCACCGGGGCCCTGCCCTCGCGGACGACAAGATCGGCAATCTGAAGGTCCTGTTTCTCGAACGGAACATCGGCATCGAGCACGATCACCACCACCTCGGCAAAGCGGATGGCGCGCAGGGCATCGGCAACGGAGAGTTTCTCGATCTTCTCCTGAACCCTTGCCTTGCGTCGGAGACCGGCGGTGTCGAACATCTTGATGCGGCGGCCTTTCCACTGCCATTCCACGGAAATGGAATCGCGGGTGATGCCCGCCTCCGGTCCGGTCAGCAACCGGTCTTCGCCGAGGAAACGGTTGATCAGCGTAGATTTGCCGGCATTCGGCCGCCCGACAATCGCAACCCTTAGCGGCTTGCTTTCGTCATAGGCGGTGTCCTCTTCTTCCTCGTCATCGCTCACTGGAGCGATATCGATATCGGTTTCCGCTTCGTCCTCATCGTCAATGGGAAGGGCACGGTCTTCGCCGATCGCTTCGACGATCGCGTCGCGAAGATCGAGCATTCCCTCGCCATGTTCGGCGGAAATCGGGCAGGGTTCGCCGAGACCCAGCCGGTAGGCGTCGAGAAGACTATCCTGCGCGCCCCTTGCCTCGGCCTTGTTGGCGACCAGGACGACCGGTTTGCCGCGCTTGCGCAGGATCGTCGCCAGGGTCTCGTCGGCCGGTGTCAGCCCCAGTTTCGCATCAATGAGGAAAAGCGCCATATCGGCCTCGTCGATCGCCGCCTCGGTCTGGGCGCGCATGCGGCCTTCCAGCGTGTCGGGACCGGTTTCCTCAAGGCCGGCCGTATCGATGATGCCGAATTTCAGGTCGACCAGCTTCGCATCGCCGGGACGGCGGTCGCGGGTCACACCGGGCGTGTCGTCGACAAGCGCAAGCTTGCGGCCGGCCAGCCGGTTGAACAGCGTCGACTTGCCGACATTGGGCCGGCCCACAATCGCAACCGTAAAGCTCATTTGCGTCTCGCTACCCGCGCGGCCGAAGCCGCGCTCATCAGGACTGCTGTCCGCCCAGCCCGCTTGCGGCGATGACGTCCAGCATGAGCTGCGCGCGCTGAGACACGCCGGCGGGAACGCCCGTGTCATCGGCTATCTGCTGAAACCACTGTCTCGCCTGGATCAGCTCTCCCTGTTTCCAGGCCGCGAGGCCAAGCGCCTCGCGCGCCGAATGACGCATGGGGTTGTCGGCGCCGCTCAGGACCTCGACCTGAACGGCGACGTCCTCATAGGACCCGTGATCGACCAGCAGATAGGCCGCCCGCACACGGGCGATATCGCGGATGGCCGCCGGAACACCGCGATCGTTGCCGATGGTGGAAAAATCGGAAATGGCGGCCTGGTAATCGCCTGAGTCGGCAAGCACGGTCGCCGCCCGCATGCGCGCCAGGGCCGCATAGGCACCATAGCCGTCGCTCTCGAGAGCGCGAAGCGCCTCAAGCGCTTCGTCCTGCCTGCCTTCGCGGGCAAGGTTGAGCGCCGCGAGGAACGCGTCTCCGGACTTCGATGCCTGGCTTTCCTGCCAGTATTCGTAGCCGCGGTCCGCCGCCGTGCCCAGAACAATGAGGACGGCCAGGGCGATGATGTATTTGCCGAAGCGCTTCCAGATGGACTTCATCCGGTCTGAACGCAGTTCCTCGTCAACCTCACGGATAAAACTGTCGTCGGACATGATATGTGCCGGATCAACCGGTCCTCAACTTGACGCGGGCGCGGGCCCGGCGGTCATTTCTTTTTCGTTCTGGCGCGCCTTGTAGCCGATTTTGAGCCGCATGTAAGGGGTAATGTCAATTTCGGCTTGCCGGTCAGACCGTCACCGGCGGAACGCCGATAAGCCATTCGTGAAGTTTCCACACAAACAGGAGATAGAGCACGAAACCTGCAAGCGCCGCGATGATGTCGTTCCTCACCGGCCCGGTCTCGGTCTCCGTCGCCTGGCCCGCGCGTTCGCGCCGGGCAATCGATATACGGTCGACAATCGACCAGACAAGGAAACTTCCAAACAGCAGCAGCGATGCAAGATCGCCATTGGCCAGGAGGTGGGCGAAGGCCCACAGTTTGACCGCCAGGATCATCGGATGTTTCAAAATCGCCTTGAGCTTGCCGGCGGGCATGCCGAAGACCGCGAGGCTGATAAAGGACAGCAGCATGATCAGCAGCGCGACATGTTGCATCCAGATGGGCGGAGTATAGAGGATCGGACCCTCATACCGCGCCATCGAGAAGCCCCAGATGATCAGCGCGAAACCGGTGAGGGACACCAGAGTATAGGGGCCTTTCCAGGCATTTTCACCGCGCGACGCAATGATGCGGTCGCGAAAACCCGAAGCAAATATCCTTGCCGAATGCGCGCCGAGAAAAAGCACCAGCCCCAAGATCAAGATCAGCATGAACACCCCCTCTTTTGCGTGCCGGCGTCGGAAGACCAGCCGAAATGCGGCTTCGCGTGCCCCGGATTTCTGTTTCGGCACATAGCACGCTAGCATATAGACATGGCAATCGATCTTGAAATTGCAAGGAAACGTCTGGCGGCGCGAAAGGGCGAACTGGAAGCGGTATCGAAACTCTCCGAAGAGGCCCGGTCCACGGTGATGCTGGACCAGCAGGCCGTCGGCCGCCTGTCGCGCATGGATGCCATGCAGCAACAGGCCATGGCCGAGGCACAGGAACGCCAGCGCCAGCGCGATCTTCTGCGAATCGAAATGGCCGAGCGGCGGATAAAGGACGGAGATTACGGATATTGCGTCGAGTGTGACGCGGAAATCCCCGACGGCCGCCTTGAAATCGACCCAATGGCCGAAAAATGTGTACATTGCGCTTCACAGGCCGGGCGATAAGGCAGGATTAATCTCGTTCTGCTATATTGTGCCTTCGCCGAGGCCACATCAATGCAGTGTCATCCGGATTTGCCCGAACGGGTTTGGCGTTGTAACGACATCACGCGATTGTCAGCCTTCGGGACAAGCGCGTGCGTGTATCCTGTGTCCAGTCGTTCAAGGATTGTTATGCCGCGTTTCCGTAAAACAACCGCCCTCACGATTTTCGCCGCTCTCATCGCCAGCCCCGCCGTGCCGGCACAGCCTCAGACGCCGCAAATCGTCATTGTTTCCTTCGATGGCGCGCACGACAACACTCTATGGGAAAAGAGCCGCGAGATCGGTGCGCGCACGGGAGCGACATTCACCTATTTCCTGTCCTGCACGTTTTTGATGACACGGAGCCAGCGGCGATCCTATCGTGCGCCGGGCCAAAAGGCAGGCCGCTCGAATGTCGGCTTCGCGGGCAACGCCGCGGAGGTGCGCACGCGCCTCGGCCATATCTGGGGCGCACGCATTGAAGGTCATGAAATCGCCAGCCATGCCTGCGGCCATTTCGACGCCGCCGCGTGGAGCGAGAGCGACTGGAAAGTCGAGCTTGCCGCCTTCTCCTCCATTCTGGAAAACGCCTGGACAAATGCCGGCGCAAAGAGCGAGGAGCCGAAGGGCTGGCGGCAGTTCGTGCGCGACGACATCAACGGTTTCAGGGCGCCTTACCTGTCGACCGGCAGCGGTCTGACGCCGGCCCTGAAGAGCGCCGGCTATAGCTATGACGCCAGCGGCGTATCGAAAGGCCCGGCAGCGCCCCGCATCGGCAAAGGGCTCAGCACATTCGATCTGCCGCTCATTCCCGAGGGCCCCAGAAACCGGCGCATCATCGCGATGGACTACAACATGTTCGTGCGCCATTCCGCCGGCGTCGAGGACGCGTCGAACACCCGCTACTACGAGCAGCGAGCCTACAGCGCCTTCCGCGCGGCGTTTGACCGGGAATATGACGGACCACGCCGGCCGTTTCAGATCGGCCTCCACTTTGTCGAGATGAATGGCGGCGCCTATTGGCGGGCCACCGAGCGGCTGCTGACGGAAGTCTGCGGGCGTGAAGACGTCGCCTGCGTCTCCTATGAGACGGCGCTCACCATGCTCGATGAGGCGAAGAAGGGCGGCGGCGCGTAGAAGTCGATTGTCGTCTATGGCCGATCCGCTTCGATGATCGCTGCTATTGTGTCCTCATTTGTGGTCACTCGAGCCAGGTAGGCCGCATCAATTTCGGAGAGCGGTTGATGGCGAATTGCAGCCTCAAAGGCTTGCAGGCGCTTGTGAATGGACAGAAGGTCCACGATCGTTGTCCAGGAGTTGACAAGATACTGAAACGAATTGCTTACCTGACCGAACGCTGCAATAATCTGTTGTAATATTCCCCAGGTTATAGCGGCAGCTGCAATGGTAGGTATCAACAACCATAGCACAAATATATTGTCTGCCTGCAGATACATATATCTCGCAACGTTAAAGTACATATAGTTGAAGTAGAGCCGAAAATAGTTGCGGCGAACATTGTTGAACAGCTGTGCCATCGTTGGCGGTTTTGCGCGATTTTCATCGTCTTCTCCGTAAACGAGTTCCTTTCGAAAGGCCGCCTCCACACGTTGGTTTTTGAACTCGAGTCCTGGCAGCCGTATCCCCACAACAAACAGCAAGAAAGTTCCAAAGAGCGACCAGAAAATAGCGGCGGTAAACAACGGATGCGGTATCACGCCTATTATGGGTAATTCTGTCACATAGTCAGAAAGCGCCCACAAAATCGGAAGAAAAGCGAACAAGGTCATAACGGCGTCAACCAGCCTGATGCCCAAACTTTCGACAATGTTTGCGAAGCGCATCGTATCCTCTTGAACGCGCTGGGAGGCTCCTTCAATGTGTCGCAAATCCTGCCATTTCTGAAGATAATAGCTGTTCATTGCCGTACGCCACCTGAACACATAGTGGCTGGCGCCATAGGCAGTCAGAACAGCCACGGCAATGTGAATGCTTGCTATCTGGGCAAAAACCATCAGCAAGCCAAAGAGATCGGCAGCAGTCACGTCACCGCCGCCGTTGAGGGCCTCCTGGACCGTATCAAAAAATGGTCGACGCCAATTGTTGAGGGCGACTGAAACCTGAACTGAAAAATAGGTTGAAAAGATCAGCAGTGCGGAACCGATCACGGACCAGATGAACCATGGATGGGGAGCGAGACGGTAACAGGACGCCGCAAATATACCGGCCGTGGCGAAGAAATAGACATAAAACCACAGGAAGTCGGAAGTCCAGAAATAGTGTACGCCAATCACCGGCGGTGCATCCGGCGCCGCCAGTTCAAAACCAATCGCCCTGCCGATACTCTCACCATACACGTACCACACAAGGGCTGACAAAAGGGCCCAGGCAACCGCGGCGGGAAAAAAGATTTTCGGATTGGGATAGAATGATCTGAACACGCTTTAATTCTCGCTTCACTGGCCTTTTGGCGGCTTTGACATGCCTGGCACACAAACTAAGCTGCACTTAACACAAATAGCATGTGGCAAGTACATATGGCCGACGTATCGCCACGACATATCACTTTTGTGTTCCCGGCGCGTGTGAGCCGGCAAAGACGGCAAGACAGGCGGCCGCGACAAGCGCCGCCGCCGCGACCAGGCTTCCGGACGTGTAGTCGCCTGACAGGTCGGCGAGATAACCGGCAATGATCGGGCCGATAATCTGACCGGTGCCGAAGGCCGCCGTCATCACAGCCAGCGCCCGGCGCGACGAGCGCGGCGCCAGAACGCGACCGATCTGCAGACCGTATGCGGTGATGGCGACGAAGGTCGCCCCGAGAAGCAGGCCGCCGACAAAGGGCCCGACGGGCGCCGGGATCAACACGCTTGCCCCGACGCCGAAGGCTTCCACAAGGCAACCGGCGGAAAAGGTCGCCACCAGACCGAACCGGCGACTGAGCGGGGCCCACAAAAACACCGAGGGCGCGGCGGCCAGGCCGGTGACGAGCCACACCCAGCCTTCAACCATCGTCTGCTCGCCGCCGCCACGGACAATGGCGACAAGGAAGGTGGCGGTGACGATGTAACCGACGCCGAAGAGGCCATATGCCAAGGAGATTGCCACAAGGCGCCGGTCCCATTGCAGCGGCGGTTCGCGGGTGTCGCCGGCATCCCTGACCGGGTCGGCGCGAACGAGCATGATGGCGGCCACCGATCCGATAAGCGCCAGTGCTGCGGTCGTGTACCAGCCCGTACGCCAGTCGGTCTGGAAAGCGATCAGGACCATCAGCAGCACCGCCGAGACGGCGATGCCGAGCCCGACACCGCCGAAATGCACTGCCGTCAAGTCCGGCCGGCCGGCCCTGTCAAAATGGCTGAATATGATTGTCGTGACAAAAATCATGACAAACGCGCTGGCGATGCCCGACGCAAAGCGAATGGCCGAAATGACAAGGACATCCGAGGCAAAGGGAACCGCGGCAAGCAAAACAGTTGTTGCAAAAAGGCCGACTATGAAGACGGGCCGCTCGCGTCCGGCCGCCCAGCCATAGCCGGCGAGAATGGCGCCGAGCAGATAGCCGGTGTAATTCGCCGACGCGATAAATCCGGCGTCCGCCGGCGTCAGGCTGAGCCCCTTCATCAGATCCGGAAGCAGAGGCGTATAGGCAAACCGCCCGAGGCTCATGGCGGCAGCCATCGCAATGAGGCCGCCTGCGGCGAGCCTGACGACGGAGGGTCGGTCACCCGATGCAGCCGCGCCGGCCGGCGCGCTTTGATTGCCCGAATACATGCGCGACCTATGTCACCCTGCGGGTCGACGCGCAAGCCCGGCGCGACACACTGACCAAGCGCGTCAGTGCCCGTGAGCCCTTACATTGTCGCACCAGCAACACACCGCTTGACAGTGCGTATAATTTAACAATATAGTTATTTAACTAAAGAGGTAAATAATGAACGTGCAAACGATCTTCTCCGCCCTGTCCGACCCGACCCGTTTTGCGATCGTCGAACACCTTCTGGAGAAAGGCGATCAGACGGCGGGATCGCTGGCGGAGCCGTTCGACATCTCAAAGCCCGCCATCTCCCGTCACCTGAAAGTGCTGGAGGAAGCGGGCGTCATAGAGAGGCGTGTCGACCGGCAGTTCCGCTCGTTTCGCGTTCGCCCGCAAAGCCTGCGCAGCGTTGACGACTGGGTCGGCCGCTACCGCCGGTTCTGGCAAACATCCTTCGACCGCCTGGAAAAGGCACTGAAGGACAATCAAGACAAAGAGGAAAGCAACGATGACAACCGTGATTGACGATCAGGTACTGCTAATCGAGCGCACAATCGCCGCTCCTGCGGAAAAGGTCTTCGACGCATGGGTCAATCCCGACATGCTCGTCCAATGGTGGGGGCCGGAAGGCATGACCATTCCCCAACATGTGCTCGACGTCCGCGAAGGCGGCGAATGGGAAACGACCATGCGCAACGCCGAAGGCGGGGAGCATTTCGTTTCCGGCGTCTATAAGACCATCGACCGGCCGAACCGCCTCGTCTTCACCTGGGCCTGGCGCCAGCCCGACGGCACGCGCGGTGAGGAAACACAGGTCACCGTCACCTTCGAGGCGGTGGAGGGCGGTACGAAGATGACACTGGATCAGCGCAGCTTTGCCGAAGCCTCGACACGCGACAATCACGGCATGGGCTGGCAATCGAGTTTCAACTGTCTCGACACGCTTTTCGCATAGGAGATCGTTATGCAGGACCACACAATTGTCGATCGTGACGAATGGCTGCAGGCGCGGGTCGCGCTGCTGGAGCGGGAGAAGGCATTTACCCGCGAACGCGATGCCCTGAGCAAGGAGCGGCGGAACCTGCCCTGGGTGGAAGTGACGAAGCCCTACGACTTCATCACCGAGAACGGGCCGAAAGCGCTCCCGGAATTGTTCGCCGACCACCGTCAACTCATCATCTATCACTTCATGTACGGACCCGACTGGCAGGCCGGCTGCAAGAGCTGTTCTTTCTGGGCCGATAATTTCGACCGCAATATCGCGCATCTGGCGGCCCGCGACGTCATGCTCGTGGCCGTTTCGCGCGCGCCGCTCGAAACGCTCACCGCATTCAGGAAACGCATGGGGTGGAGCTTCGAATGGGTTTCGTCCATGGGGAGTGATTTCAACTACGATTTCGACGTCTCCTTCACCGAAGAAGCCCGCGAAAACGACACGATCCGCTACAATTACCGTCCGAGCCAGTTTCCCGCCGATGAAGCCCCCGGCATCAGCGTCTTCTACAAGGGCGACGACGGGCGGGTGTTCCACACCTATTCGACCTATGGGCGCGGGCTGGACATGCTCAATGCCGCATACCACTATCTCGACATCGTCCCCATGGGCCGCAACGAGGACGCACTGCCCTACCCCATGGACTGGGTAAGGCTGCGGGACGAATACGGCAAAGGCTGACGGGATACGGGCCGCCTCGGCGGCCCTTTTCGTGCTCGCGTCAGCCGGCCGGCGATTTTTTCGGAAGGGCTATGCGAATGGCCGAGCGCGCCTCGGAACGTGGCAGGATTTCAACCGATCCGCCGTGGGTGAGCGCGATCTGCCGCACGAGCGGCAGGCCGAGACCGTAGCCGTTGACGTTCTGCCTGTCGGAACCGCGGTAGAAGGGCTGGAAGACCTTTTCGCGGTCCTTGTCGGCAATGCCGGGCCCCGTGTCGCGGACCGTCAGGAAGACCTGCGTGTCGTCATGGCCGATCTCGACGGTCACCGGCGGTGCGCCGTGCTTGTGTGCATTTTCCAGGAGATTGGCAAGCAGGCGATGCAGCAGCCGCGGATCGCCCGTGATCTCCGGTGCCGATCCCGACAGTTCGCAATCCTCAAAACGCGCGCATTCCTCCGCCGCCAGGGCGACCAGGTCGATGGTCTGGGACAGGTTGATATTGGCGCCCGCATCCAGCCGGCTCATCAGCAGAATCTCGTCGATCAGGCTGTCGAGCTCGGCGATATCGCGCTGCAGGTCCGCCCGGCGCCTGGGGTCCTGTTCGCCCTTCGACATCTCAAGCCCGAGGCGAATGCGCGACAGCGGGGTGCGCAGTTCATGCGAGGCGTTGGCCAGAAGCAGCCGGTGCGCATCGATGAGCTTCTCGATCTTTTCGGCGGCCTCATTGAAACTCTTTGCGAGTTTGGCGACCTCGTCGCGGCCGCGAACATCGACGCGAGCGCTCAAATCGCCCTGGCCGATCCGTTCGACGCCGCGCTGCAGCTTCTCAAGCCGCCTTGTCAGCCGGCGCACCAGGGGAAAGGCCGCGATCCCCACGCAAAGAGCGACCATGACCAGCAAGGCCAGAAGACTGAGCAGCGGATTGAAGTCCTCCTCATCCTGCCGGTCGGCAACAAGGATCCGTCCGTCGGGCAAAGCCAGGGTCAATGTCGGGCCATGCGGCGAACGGCGCCAGCCGCTTTGATCGCCATGGCGCGTCGGCACAGCCTTTGCCTCTCCATAGGCGGCGATCAGGCGATGGTCGGCGTCATACAGGCTGACATCGAACTTGAAGCCCTTGCCAAGCATCTCGAGGGCCTGGCGCTGCCGTTCCGCCGGAGTATCGGCGGGCGGAAGGCTCATGGCGACCAGTTCGCTGGCGACGTCAAAAAATCTCCGTTCGTCCCGATCCCCGTCGAAGATCTTCCACAAGACGGCCGAAATGATCACCATCAGCACCAGGCTGGCGATCAGCGTCAGATAGATTTGCAGATAGAGGCGGCGGTTCAGCATCTCGGCCTGCCCGTTGCACGCGCCGTCATCAGTCCTGCGAACGGGCAAAAACATAGCCCGCTCCCCTTACGGTAATCAGCCGCCTCGGGTGGTTCTGGTCCTCCTCGATCTCCGCACGGATACGCGAGACATGGACATCGATGGAGCGATCGAACGCAGCCAAATCCTCGCCCTTGAGGGCATTCATGATGTAGTCGCGGCTGAGCACGCGGCCGGCGCTTTGCGCCATGATGTGAAGCAGCTTGAACTGATGCGGCGTCAGCGTGCAGACCTTGCCGTCGACGCGTGCCTCCATGGCATGCGGATCGATCTCCAGCGTGCCGAAGCGCAGGACATTGCTCTGCTCCTCACCCTTGCCGCGCCGCAGGATCGCCCGCAGGCGCGCCAGCAGTTCACGCGGCTCGAAGGGTTTTGGCAGGTAGTCGTCGGCACCGAGTTCCAGACCGACAATCCGGTCCATCGGCTCGCCCTTTGCCGTCAGCATGAGGATCGGAACCTTGTCGGCGGCGCGCAGGGCGCGGCAGACCTCCAGCCCGTCCATGTCGGGCAGCATCAGATCCAGAAGAACGGCATCGAAGCCGCGCTGGCGCTGAAGTTCCAGTCCTTCGGCGCCGGCGCCGGCAATGGTGACGTCAAAATCGGACTCGCCGAGATAGTCCTTGACCATTTCGGCAAGCCGACTGTCGTCTTCGATAAGAAGGATCTGCTGGGTCATGCCTAGAACGAGTTGTGAGCTTTCTTCAGGTTGTCCATTCGGTCCGTTCAGTGCCGCCACCAGCCGCGCTTGGAACGGAAGTTCTCCATGTGGTCACGCAGCGTCTCGCGCTGGTCCGCATTCAGCACCATGGCGACCTCGGTTACGACATTGGCCCACTCTTTGCTGATCTCGTTCGCTTCTGCAAGTTTTTCGGCCCTCAGTTCCTCAATGGCCTGCGGGTCGACATCGTCAGCGGTCAGAAGCGAACCGAGTTCCCAACCGGTTCCGCGCATCTCGGTGCGCACGGTTTTCATATTGATCACCGCCGGCGTCACCAGGGCAACGATCTTGTCCTGCTGCTCCTGGGTCGCATCGATCTCGATGGCGAGGTGCTTGACCGCACGGGTGATCTTCTCCTCGATCTCCGTGTCGGTCATATTGGCGAAGCGGCTGCGGCGGTGATCGCGCCAGGAAATCGCGCGCATCTCGCCCCTGTCGGCCGTCAGCAACCTGATGTGTTCATAGGTCTTGGTCTGGGCAACGGCCTGGACGCCGAAAATGCTGCCGGCCGTAAGACCGGCACCGACGATGGCGGCGATCGCAATGCGGTTGGCTCTTTTTGCGCGGCCGTTGTTCGGTTTGTGCTGATTGTCAGACATGGTTTTGCTCCTTGCTTCATGGAGGCCGACAGCGATGTGAATGTCGGCTTCTCCTGCTATCTGGGGTGCCGGGTTTTCCGGGGTGTTTCCGGAACGTAAAGAAACGTAAAACCCGATCGACGGGTTATTTGCTTGTTTTCAGACGGGCGCGCATGTCGGCGCGCTGCTCGTCCTGCAACGTCCTGAACTTTTCCATCTGCGCGGTGGAAAGGACGCCGGCGACGCTTTGTTCAAATGCCGCCCGGTTCTTCTTCGCGTCGGCGCGCATGGCCATGAGTTTTCTGACCGGCGGGCGCTCGCCGGCTTTCAGATCGACGCCGTAATTCTCGAGCATTGCGCGCGTTTCTTCGCCGTAACGCTGCATGATGGGCAACAGCGCCTTGCGCTGGTCTTCGGTCAGGTCGAGTTCCTGCGCCATTATTTCGATCCTCTCATGGGAAAACCCTCCACTCGCGTCCAGCCGCTCCTGGGCGGGAGCCGCGGTGGAATACAGAACGAGAAGGATGAGGCAGTATCCGCCGAAGCAGATCAGGCGGATTTTGGACAATGACAATCTGTGGTTCATGATCTTCACTCCCGTGAAAGCGGCCGGCCACGGCCGGGCAATTTGAAATTGATCACGGGACACAGGTTAGACGCCCTGCGTTGCGCCTGTTTTTCCTCTACGTAAAGTTTTGTAAAGCACCGGGCCTTGACCGGGGCTGCGGCTAGCGATCCGCGGCGCGGGGCCGGATCAGCCGCCCGCTTCGGCGTTGCTCGAAGATATGCGCGAGCCAGCCGGCCGTCCTTCCGACGGCGAAAATCGCCAGCGCCGCCCCGTCCGGCAACCGCAGGAGGCGCTCAAGCGTCGCCAACGCGAAATCGAGACCGGGGTGAGCGCCCGACTCTTCGGCGATGCGCGTCACCCGCCGTCGCCACATCCGCGAAACCGGCAGGTGAGCGAGAATTTCGGCGGCCCGCGGATCGCCTTCGGGATAAAGCGGATGGGAAAAGCCAGGCGGCGGCTGGCCTTTCGGCATGAGGACCGATGTGGAATCCGACCCGTCGCTTTCCACGCGGTCCATCCAGGCATGGCAGCGCAATGTCAGACCGCCATGCCTTGTGCCGGACAAGGTCGCAAGGCCGGCAAGCAGCGATGCGGGAACGCTCGCTCCGGCGGAGGCGGCGACACGGGCCGCATAGGCCGATGCGTTGAGTTCGTGATCGGCGCACAGAACCAGCGCCCGTCTCAGAATGCCGGCCGCGCCAGGTTCCGCCGACCAGAACGAGGCCAGCAGTTCGTGGATCGGACCGCCAGACGAGGCGGCGGTACCGGCAGCGGCAAGTGCGGTCTGCCCCATCACAACGCCAGCGCGCGGCCTGCCATCGCCTGTTTTGCCCGAAACAACCTGTGACGACATCATCTGCACAATGCGGTCGAACGGCCGGTCCGCCAGCTTTTCCGGACCGCGCCGGGTTTCGATCTCTGCCGGCCTGCAGCGCACGCCCGCGAGGAGAAACAGAATATCTTCAAGCGTTTGCGTGCGGGACAGGTCCACCGCATCCCGCCCCTTATAGTAGAACCGTCCGTCGGCAATGCGGGTGATCCTGGAGGTCAGGACGGGCTCACCCCAGTTGATCGTGGATTCGGCAACCGCCCGGCGCGAGCGTCCCCTGCCCTTGCGCAAAAGAAGCGCCTCGATATCACGTCGGTCATAGAGGCTTCGGCGGGCGTCCTCGGGATGGGCGATGGTGCGCACGAGGCCGCGGCTGACATATGCATAGAGCGTGTCGGGCGCGATGGCGAGCCGGTCGCAGGCCTGCGGCGCGGTGACCGTGCAATAGTCGCCGTCAGACAGATTTTTCATATTGATTATCTTGATCAAGATTGACCCGTTGTCAATTGACGCGTGTATTCGCGCCGATTCAACAAAGAGGTGTTTCATGGCCATGTCCCTGATCGACGAGATCCACACTGCCTTTCCGCCAGATGACATGCCGGATATTGCAATCACCGGAGCCGGCGAACTGCCCTCGTGTTTTGCCGTCAGCGATCTGGCCGTCGCCACAATCGGTGCGGCCGGGCTCAAACTGGCGCAATTCATGGCTGATGGCGAGGCGATGGCGCCCTCGGTCACTGTCGACCGCCGCCTGGCGTCCTTCTGGTTCGATATGACCTTGCGGCCGCAGGGCTGGACCGTGCCGTCGCCATGGGATCCGATCGCCGGAGACTACAGGGCGAAGGACGGATGGGTCCGCCTGCATACAAACGCGCCGCACCACCGAAACGCGGCGCTGCGGGTTCTCGGCGCGGGTGAAGGCCGCGACGCCGTCGCGCGGGCGCTCGAAGGCTGGACAGCCGGCGATCTTGAGGCGGCGGTTGTCGCGGCCGGCGGCTGCGCCGCTGAGATGCGGAGCCTTGACGATTGGGCGGTCCATCCGCAGGGCAAAGCCGTCGCCTCCGAGCCGCTGGTGATCTGGCAAAGCCGCGGCACTACATCCGTAAGGCGGCGGCCCATGCCGGGCCGCCCGCTCTCAGGCGTGCGGGTGCTCGATCTGACACGGGTTCTGGCAGGCCCGGTGGCGGGCCGGTTCCTCGCCGCCTATGGCGCGGATGTCCTGCGGATCGATCCCGGGGACTGGGATGAGCCCGGCGTTGTCCCGGAAGTCACGCTCGGCAAGCGGTGTGCCGGTCTCGATCTGAAATCCACGGCGGACCGGGCCATCTTCGAGACGCTGCTTGCGAGCGCAGATGTGCTGTTGCACGGGTACCGGCCGGGCGCGCTCGCCAATCTCGGATATGACGCGGAAACCTTGTCGCGGATCAATCCGGCGCTGATCGATGTCAGCCATTGCGCCTATGGATGGTCCGGGCCCTGGTCCGGGCGACGGGGTTTCGACAGCCTTGTGCAGATGAGCTGCGGCATCGCCCACCACGGAATGAGCGTCAGCGGCGCTGAAAAGCCGGTCCCGCTGCCGGTCCAGGCGCTCGACCACGCGACCGGCTATCTTCTTGCCGCCGCCGTGCTGCACGCGCTGGATGCCCGGACACGGACGGGTGAGCTATGGTCGGCGCGGCTGTCGCTGGCGCGTGTGGCGCATCTTCTGAGCCGGACGAAGAGGCCGGTCGTCACCGGTTCGATAGAACCGGAAACCTTTGACGACATCGACCCGCAGGATGAGCCGACATGCTGGGGCGCGGCAAAACGCGTTCGCTTTCCGCTTTCGATCGCCGGCGTTGAACATGGTTGGGATTATCCCGCCGGGGCCCTGCGGTCGGCCGAGGCCAGCTGGCGCTGATGCGGGTACTCTAATCGGCGGCGGCCGTGTAGTCCGCCGAGCCGTCCCAGATCAACCGCCAGCGGGCGCCCGGCCGCACATTCTGGACGAGATGGGGATGAAAAGCGACGAGACAGGTTCCGCCCGTCTGCCTGACGGAAGGATAAATGATGCCGCGCGAGCCGCCCTCGCGCAGCCGTGCGGCAAAGGCCTGTCCCTCGGGATAGGCCGTTTCCGGGTCCTCTCCCAGGCATGGGGGCTTGTCCTCCGATCCGCGGAGATCGTGGAAATCGCCGACAAATCCGGCAAGCAGACTCTGATAGACCGTTTCCTCCTCAAAGACGCCGATGGCTTTGAGTTCGCGGGTCTTGTGGAACGCAACCTCCTCGATCGCCGTCAGATCGTCGAAGGCGCAATACCATGCGCCGCGGCTGGCGTCGTTAAAGCGGTTGCCGCCCGTGCGCGTATAGGCAAAAGCGGCATTGATATAGGACTGGCCCCAGACGTTGAAGGCGAGTTCGCGCGGGTCAAGGCCTGGCAGACCGGTGCTTTGGGCGCGCAGCCTGCGGTTGGTCAGACCCTCGATCTCGGCCAGGATCGCCAGTTCCTCCTCATCGTCGACAAGCGGCGCGAGAACGGGCGGTTTGTAATAGGCGGTCGGAACAAGACGGACGGTTGCCTGCTGGCAGATCGTCGTCAGCGGCGGCGTCACGCCCCGCCCCGCAGGGCGTCCACATAGTTGCGCGTTTCCATGATGGCCGGCAGCCCGCCGTCAATCATCGCCTCGACCGGCGCCTGGCCGGAAAAGAGCGGACCGGTGTTGCGCAATCCGATCCAGCGGTCGGCCAGCGCATCGCCAAAATAGAGGTGAAGCGCCTTGTAAAGGCCGCTGATCGCGCTGACACGCAGCAACTGATCCCGGCTCAGCCTGCCGGACCACTCGCCCGTCTTCATGCGCGCCCAGGTGCGCGGGCTCACCGCGATCAGTTCGGCGGCCCTCTTGTTGTTGAGCTTCCAGGCGACGACGATGCGGGTGTAGGCCTTGGCCGCAACACCAGCGATACGGTCGTCGTCATAGGCGGACAGTCCCGCGCCGGGACCGGCAAACTCCTGCTGGACGGGTTGAAGTGCCATGATCAAATCCTTGCCATATGGCTTAATATACATTGCCTAATGGCAAATTTCAAGTGACAAACCGTTGTTTTGCAACCATTGGCCGCTGATGCCGGCATGCAACAAATTTCACGTGTCAGGATTGTGGCCGGTATCGGACGATCGGATAGAGGCGCGCCGAATTCGCATCGGGTGAATGTGTATTATGATTTGTTTTCAGTATCTTGATACGATCTCCACAATCGGCGCGGGACACCGTTCACAAAATGATGCAATGTGTCTTGGCATACGGTTCAAACCACCGCCCCCCGGCCCGGCTTAATCGCCGATGCTGATCATCCCGCCGGCATCGATATGCGCAACCGCGCCGGAGATGAACCGGCCGTAGTCCTCATCCGACACGACGAGCACCGGCACGCATTGCCCATAGAGTTCACAGGCGACAAGCGCGCCGACGGCAATGTTCACGTCACGGCGGCGCAAAACGATCGCGCCGGGGCCGGTTTTCAGACGGATGCTTTCGGCCACGCCCGCCGGCGTTCCGGCCGATCCCCTGCTCGCCGGCATGACAATGATTTTTCCGGTCACGGACAGTCCGGCCTGCGGATGATGCCTGTCAAGTATCCTGCCGCTGACCGGATCAAAACCGCCCCAGAAGCTCAAGGGCTCGTCGAGGACAAGCACGTCGCCCCTTGCCTCGCCGGAATGCAGCACACGGGCCTTGACGGCGCACGCGGTTGTCGCCCCGTTGCCCGTCATATGTCCGCCACCGACCGCGCGGCCCGAACAACCTCGCCCGCAACCGCCGAGCGGACACAGTCGGCAAGACTGCCGAACACGACTTCAACCGCCAGCATGCCCGGCGCGTAATAGGCCCATTTGGCCGAATTGGTCATCACCCGGCCGCGGCAGGCCTTCACGGCGGGTGAGAAATAGGTGCAGGTGTCCACCAGAATATCCACCCCTGCTTCGACGAGCGGCTCCAAGAAACCCTTCCTGGCGGCCGCTTCCTCGACAAAACGGCTTGTCGAGACATAGAAGGTCACATCCGGATGGACCCGGTGTCCGTCGATCAGGCCCGCCAGCCGTTCGAATTCGGTCACCGAAAAGTGCGGCGTGCCGACCGCCACCATGTTGAGCGGCCCGTCGCGACCGCTTGACAGCGATTGCAGCGCATCGCGCACCATGTCCGGCGTCACCTTGATGGTCTCCTCCGGCTCTCTTCCATCAAACGCCAGGTCGCGGTCCGCGGCCTCGGGCGTGACGCCGACGGCGTGGAACATACTCACGCCGCCGGAGGCGGCACCGGCGGCGCTGATCGCCTTGAGGCTGTCGGCGGGCGTCTCGGTCGGCAGCCCGAGGATCACCGGAATACGGGAGCCGGCATGCGTTCCGACAAGATATCCGAGGAGATGACAGAACATCTCCGTATGGCGCAGTTCATCCGGCAGAGCGGAGATGTCGAAGGCGATTTGTCCCCGCCTTCCTTGCCTCGTGTGCAGGCCGGCGAGCGGCACCCGGCCGACATAGGCGGCACAAACGTCGAGGAAGTCGCCATATTTGTTCGTGCGTGCGCCGACAACCGAGTTGTAATAGGCCACCGCGTTGGATTCGGAGCCTATGATCTGATCACCAAGGCCCGGCCCTCCCGGTATCTGGTAGGGCGCGCAGGTCCATACCGGCCTGCAGCCGAGATCGCGGTAGAGCCCGGCGACGCGGCTCGCCTCCTCGTTGAAGCGCGCGCCGGCGTCGGCGCGGTTGCCCGGATCGCGCAGGCTGACGGGGATGGTGTTTGTCCAGACCGGTATCGGAAAGCGTGCGCCGGCTTCGGCAAAGCGGCGGACAAAATCAAGGTGCGCGGTGCCGTAGTAATGGCACGCATCGACATGAGCGAAGGCCGCATCGATGAGCCGCCGGGCGCCGAGAATTTCGGCGGCCTTGACGACAACCCGCATGGCGAAGCGCCCGATGTCGCCGTTTTCATCGGCAAGACATGCCCTGTCGCTTTCGCTGAGGCTCAACGCCATCGCTTCCCTCCCGTCATCGCCGCAATCAGATTAACCGAATGATTGCAGATTCCAATGACGGAAACGGTGACCCGGTCAGACGGTGACGACCTTTCGGCCCCTGTTGGTCATCGGCGTGGTGATGCCGGACAGCATGGTCCTGAGATAATCGAGGTTCTGGAAGCGGCCATTGACCGAGATTCGCGGCAGCGCATGCAGATGGCCGGCATGCTGTTTTTGGATGATGCCGTGCCGTGTCGTCAGCGCCGAGAGGAAACCGGCGTCCTCGGCAATCTTCGCCTCGCGCGCGCCGACGGCCTTTTCGAAACCGTACGGATAGGCCAGATGCCTGGGGCGCTTGCCCAGTTTCTCCTCCAGGAGATCGGCCGAATGGACCATCTCCCAGCGGGCCTGCTCCTGCGGAAGGCGTTTGAGATTGTAGTGATTAACGGTATGGGCGCCGATCGTGCACAGCGGATGTGCCGCTATGGTCCGGATATCATCCCAGTCCATCAGCAGTTTGCGGTGAAAGCGCTCACAGTCGACGCCCGCGCTGTCGGCGAGGCTGCGCACGGCGGCGGCCTGATCTTCCTCGGCAATTTCCTCGGACAACAGGGTGCATATCCGGCCGAAGGCGTCGACCTTGGCATCGTCGGACGCGCAGTCGAAGGTGAGCACGCCATCCGGCGTCGTCATTTTCAGCTCCTGGCCGGTACACTGTGCAACACAGTCCTCGACAAGCTCCCACCAGGGCTCGACGGCACCGTCGGTCAAGCCCGGCGCAACATAGATCACGAAGGGCGTCCGGTGCTTCTCGAAGACCGGCAGCGCCTCAAGCAGATTATCCTTGAACCCGTCGTCCAGTGTGATGACGGCAAAACGTTCGTCATCGGCCTCATCATTCATTCGCGCGATCGCCTCGTCGATGGACACGAATGTGAAGCCGTCCGCCTTCATGTCGGCGATCAGCCGGTCGAGGAACGCCGGATCGACGGCGAGATTGTCGTTGAAGCCGAATTTCGTGCCCGGTTCGCGGGTGACGCGGTGGAGCATCAGGATCGCTCCGCGTCCGCCGAGGAAGGGCTTGAGGAGCTGCGGCAGGCGGCTGAGGCTCAGACCTTTGAAAACGAGTTTCCTCAGTCGTTCCTTGCTGTCTATCATCCGTCGCCCCCGGGCTTTGGCTGAACCAGGAGCGGCGGCTTGTGGAGGTAGTCGGCAACCCGCCGCTTGGCGGCAATGTCGCGCCAGACCTGCTCGACCTGCTCTGTGGAAAGGCCAGCGGCTGCCGCAACGTCTTCCCTGGCGACGCCGTTGTTCAGACCGAAGAGGCACAGATCCATTTGCTGGTAGGGTAAGGCGAAATAGAACTCTTCCTGCGACTGCGGCAGCGACCAGGTGTCCGTGGTCGGCGGACGCTGGCGGATGGTTTCGGGAACCGCGAGATATTCGGCAAGCTGATAGACCTGGCTCTTGTAAAGATGGGCGATCGGCTTGAAATCCGCCGCCCCGTCGCCGTTCTTGACGAAGAAGCCCTGATCGAGCTCAAGCAGGTTCGGCGTTCCCGCGACCGCGTAATTGAGCCTGTCGGCGTGGTAATATTCAAGCTGTTTGCGGGTCCGCTGTTTCATGTTCGCGGCGGCGACAATGCCCTGATAGACATCCAGCGGCATGCGCAGCTTCTGTTGCTCGCCTTCAGGCGACTGAACCACCAGCGACGACAGGTTGATGCCCTTGCTCTCCAGGGCATTCGCAACCACGATCTTGCAGCCCCAGCCGGGTCCGAAATCGGGCGCAATACGGCGAATGAACGCATCGCGGCGGCGATAGCAGCCGGCCGCCGTCAGGATCGGTTCGATGTCCTCGACCACGCTTTCAATGCCGAGTTCCGCTGCAACGAGGCGGCCAAGCGTCAGGCTTTCGTCTTCGGAGTCCTTTTCGGGCATCAGGATGGCGACGACCTTTTTCGGGCCCAGCGCCTTCACGCAAAGAGCCGTGGTGACCGAGCTGTCGATCCCGCCGGAAAGGCCGACGACGACGCCGCGCTTGCGCAACCGGCGCAGGACCTGCTCGCGGACGGCATCGGCGATCCGGTCTGTTTCGGCGGCGGCATCCAGTTGCAGAGAGGCAGAAGAAAAGCCCGCGGAAATGCTTTGCTCACCGACTTCCGCCCTCGGTGTCTCGATGCCCGGGTCGGACGGCCTCATGAACATTCCCCTGTCTCAAGCGTTTCCTGAAGGAGGCGGCGGCTGATCTTGCCGGAATCGGTCTTCGGCAAGGATGCCCGGAACTCCACCTGCTTCGGGACCATGAAATCCTCAAGATGCCGGGCGCAATGCCGCAGGACATCCTTTTCTGTCGGGTTTGCGCCGGGCGCGGCGACCACAATCGCCTTCAATGCGCTTCCCAGCACGGTGTCGGAGACGCCAAGCACGGCGGCTTCGCTGATTTCCGGCATGGCGTAGAGAACGTTTTCCACCTCTTTGGGGCTGACCTTTTCTCCACGCGTCTTGATGATGTCGTCCTTGCGGCCGACGAAATAGAGAAACCCGTCCCCGTCCGCATGGAACAGATCGCCGGTGTGGAGCACACGCTCCCAGTCAAAGCGCCCGGGCCTGAGCGCCCTGGCGGTCGCCTCAGGGTCCTGCCAGTAGCCCTTCATGACGTGCGGGCCGCGAATGACCAGTTCGCCAACCTTGCCGGCGGGAAGCGGCACTCCGTCGTCGTCAACCACATAGGCTTCGGTCCCCGGAATGGCGATGCCCACCGATCCGGCGCGCCGGTCGAGTTCGTCCGGCGGCAGCCAGGTGCAGCGTTTGCACTCGGTCAGGCCATACATCGAATAGATGCTCGCGGCGGGAAAAAGCGCGCGCAGCCTCTCAATGACGGCCGGCGCAAGCGCCGCGCCGGTGCTCGAAATGTAGCGCAGATGCGGAAACATGCCGGGTTCGAGGCTCTTCATCCGCAGGATCAGCGCCGCCATGGTCGGCACGATGGGAAAGCCGGTCACCTTTTCTTCGTTCAGCCGGTTCAGGATCACGTGCGGAAAGGCGAACGATTTTTCCAGCACCAGCGTCGCGCCTGTCCTGAAAGCCATCAGCACCTGATAGAGGCCATAGTCGAACGAGATCGGCAGCACGTTGAGGATGATGTCGTCGGCGGTGTTTTCCAGATAGGTCGTGATGGAAGCGGCGGCTGCATCGACGTTTTGATGGGTCATCATCACGCCCTTCGGGAAGCCGGTCGACCCGGATGTGTAAATCAGCATTGCGAGATCGGTTACGATGCCCGCAAACGGCAGGTCGACGCCCGACCGGCGCGCGATCAGCCCCTCAAACCCGAGATAGCCCGCGGGAACCGCATCCTCGCAACCGGCCACGATCCTGACGGCCAGCGCGGGGGCCTGCTCCGCGGCCTCGTCCGTCACGCCGGTCAGCCGGCGTTGCGTGACGATTGCCGTGGCGCCGGAATTGTTGAGGATATAGGCCAGCTTGTCCGCCTTGGTGGACGGATTGATCGGTGACAGGACCGCACCCGCCTTGAACACCGCGAACAAAGCGACGACGGCTTCCCAGCTGTTGTCCATGAAAACGAGAACGCGATCGTGGCGCTTGACGCCCGCGCGGGCCATCTCAGCGGCGAGCCGGTCGGAGGCGCGATCGACCTCGCCATAGGTCATGCGAACGGCGCCGGCAATGACGGCTTCCTTGTGTTCGTCATGCTCGGCGCTTGACCTCAGATATTGCTCAACACGCATCATCGGGCTTTCGTTCTCGGTCTGCGGCTGCAATCAGCCGCTATTTTTTGCCAGTTTGGCGTTCGCATATCGGGAGATTTTCTCGATGGAATCGAAATTGTCCGGCACGATTTCATCGTCCTGGATGTCAATGCCGATATCCGATTCAAGAAAAGCGACCAGTTCGAGGACCCCGGTGGAGTCCATCAGGCCGTTTTCCAGCAACGATTCAGAATCCGACACGCTGTCCATATCTTCCCGAAACAGGAAGTTATCTACGACAAATTCGCGAATTTCGGACGTTACATCGTTCTGCATGGTTAATGCTCCTGTGCTTATGCGGCGGCACGGGACGGGTCGCGCCCGACCTTTGCCCTGCCGCCGTCAACAAACTCGCTGTGCCAAAGCTGGGTCGAAACGATGCCGACAAGCGCCATATTGTCCCGTGTTCCGACACGCGGGCGCTTGCGGCACTTGGCAAGCAGCTTCTCCACCGCACCGGCATCGAAATAACCGTTTTCGTCAATGGCGGTCCGGCTCAATTGCGCGCCCACATAGGCTGGTGCCTGCGGACCGGCGAAGGACTGGCTTTCGGGCGCCCGGTAGGGCTGCTTCGGACGGTCGGCTATGGTTTCCGGCAGCAGATCGCGCACCGCCTCGCGCAGAATATGTTTCTCGCGCAATGCGCGGATCTTCATTTTCGGCGGGATGTTCGCCGCGAACTCCACCAGCCTGTGATCGAGGAACGGGTAGCGCCCTTCAACCGAGTGCGCCATCGACATCCGGTCGCCTTGAGACGAAAGGATATAGCCCGGGAGAAGATAGGAGGACTCGAGATATTGCGCCTGTGACAGGGGATGCCAGCGGCTGAAGTCGGCCGGCAGGCTCTCGCGCAGCGCCGCCAGCGCGTCATAGTCGCCCAGCCGGTCGCGCATGTCACGGGACAGAAAGAGCTTCGTTCCGGCGGTCGTGCGAAAACGCGGCAGGTGGGAATAGAGCGGATCGTCGAGGCTTGCGCCACCGGCGCTGAAAAATGCCGCGAGCGAGGACTGCGACTGGCTCTGCAACTGCGGCAGATAGGGATAGAGCCGGCGATAAAGCAATGTGCGGAAACGTGAACCGGGCTGCGCGGCACAGAAGCGGCGCAGCTTGGCCTCCTTGAAGATGTCGTAGCCGGCGAACACCTCGTCGGCGCCCTCGCCGGTCAGCACCACCTTGAAGCCCGCCCGGTTCACCAGTCCGGACAGCGCGAAGAGCGGCGCCGGGCCGGTCCGCAGCAAAGGTGTTTCGGTGTGGGCGATGACGGCGGGAAAATCCCGGCCGATATCGGCAAGGCTGCTCGCCAGTTCCTCGTGGCGCGTTCCGAGCGCGCGCACCATTTCCTGCTGCTCGTCGCGCTCGTCGAATTCATCGCTTTCGAAGGTCACGGAAAAGGTTCGCAGCGCGTCGGGCGTAATCTGCTTGACCGCAGCGGTAATGATCGAGGAATCGAGGCCGCCGCTGAGATAAGCGCCGACCGGCACATCGGATCGCAACCGGATGCGGGACGCGTCAAAGAGCAGCGCCCGCAATTCTTCGGCGATGTCGGCTTCGCTGCGTCCGCCAAGGGGGCCGTCACCGTCGGCATCGGGGAAATTGAGCGTCCAGTAAGGTCTGATGCACTGTCCGTCAGGCGTTGCCGTGAGCACATGTCCGGGCGGCAGTTCGCGAACATTCCCGAAGGCCGTGCGCGGTGAAAGCGGAAACCACAGCGTGAAAATCTCGTCAAGGGCATAGGGGTCGAGTTCGGCCTTGACGCCGGGCACTTTGAGCAGCGCCTTGACCTCGGAGGCAAAATAGAAACAGCCCTTGTGCCCGGTGTAGAAGAGCGGCCGCACACCCATTCGGTCGCGGGCAAGCATCAGACGGTTGCGACGGCTGTCGAAGATCGCAAAACTGAAATCGCCGTTCAGATCGTCGACGCAGTCCAGACCCTTTTCCTCATAGAGATGCAGGATGACTTCCGTGTCCGACCTGGTGCGGAAACGACGCCCCCGCGCCTCAAGCGTCCGGCGCAATTCGATATGGTTGAAAATCTCGCCGTTGAATATCAGCCAGACGGTGCCGTCGGCGTTCGACATGGGCTGCTTGCCGCCGGCAATGTCTATGATGCTCAAACGCGCATGCGCGAAACCGATGCCGGGCTTGACGACGATCGCGTGCTCGTCCGGGCCGCGATGCGCGACCGCGCCGATCATGTCTTTCAGCAACGCCTCAGCGGGTACAGGCGTGTCCGGGGTACCGAAATACCCGGCTATGCCACACATATACGCCTCCAAGCCCCGTAAAACGCAATACAACACACCGGCCGGACGGGAGAACGGCACGGCGGTGAAGCCCCTTGAAAATCATGTCATAAAAAGGTTGCCAATCTGTTCACCTGAATGGCCGGGTTCACGTAAACCGGTTTCCGATCAGGCGGATCCAGGATTCGCCCGCGAGACCGGTTATCAGCGCGTCACCCGCATGGACGGCATCAAGCAGGTCGGATCGCGCGGTGTGGACGACCATCGATGCGTTGCAGACGAAAAAAGCCTTGCGCCGCATCAATGGAACGATCGTGTCGGGCTGCACGCGCCCCCTGATGGCGGCCGCTCCGGCTTCGCGTGCGTTCTCCAGCAGGCTTTCCACCACGGCCGCGTGGGCTTTCGGGCGTGCGAGGATCTGCAATACCCAGGCAACGCCGCCCGGACGCAGATAATAGATATAGCATCCGAGCGCCCTGCCGCTTTGCGTATGCACGATGTGGCTGCGCATGGCGCCATAGCGTGGCTTTGTCGCGGCCTGATCGAGCATCCATTCAAGCGTGTCGTCGTCCCACTGGGGACGCAGTGCGTAATCCTGCGCCAGTTCCGCAATCAGGCCCGCAAGCGCGCTGCCGCTGATAACCGATGTCTTATGGCGCGTTGGTTTGGCCTGCGCACTATCCGATGACATGCCGATAAAGCGGCCCACGGAGAGATCGGTCACGGCGGCGACCGGACCGAGCAGGCGCGCAGCGCCCATGCGGTCCGATGCCATGGCCGTCGCGAAGGCGGCGGGGCGAAAAACCCGGACCCATTGCAGGCTGTATCCGGCGACCGCGCTGTCCCCCATCCGCTCCCACATGCCCATGGACACGTCATTGGCGGTTTCGCTGATGGACAGGTCCTGAGAGCCCGAGCGGACCGAGCGAAGCAGCCGCGCACCGGCAAGCGGGTTCTGCACCGGGTCTTCGACCATCAGGGAACCGGCGATGGCGGCGCGCAAGCGTTCGCCCCGGAAGGTCATGGGCGACGCGAGCACGCCGATAAAGCCGCCAATCCGGCCTGTCGTATCGACATAGACCCGCGACGGCAGCTCCGGATCGAACCCCGGGTGATCAAGGAAGGTTTCGCGAAGACATTGACCCAGCGAAGCGGGCGCCGGCTTCCTTGAGCCGAGCATGATCTTCTGAAACATTGACGCGACTGCCGGGATATCGTCCGGCTCAAGCGGCCGGATGCCCGTATCGGGCCCGGGCTTTTCTTCGGACATGCTCATACCGGTCGGTTCATCCCCACCATGCGGCGCCAAGGCAAAAGGATATTCTGCCGCATCCCGCCTTAAATTGGCGTTAAGCGGCACAGTGACGCCGTTGCAAGGCTGTAGCGCACGACCGGTCAAGCAGCCTGGGAGCCGTGCTTGCGCAGCACCATATCGGCCTGTTTGCCGGTGACCTCGGCGAGATGATCAAAGGCCTTGCTGAATGTCGCTACGCCCGCGGTCGCCGAACGCAGCTCGATGATGAGATCCTGCATCTCGGCTTCCGGCATCACCGCATTGACGACATCCCAGCCGTCCCAGCCGGGACGGGCATCAAAGCCGAGCAACTGGCCGCGCCGGCCCGAAACAATGGCGTTGATCCGCGCCGTCGTGTCGTTGGGGCAGAAAATGTCCACCCGGCACATCGGCTCCAACAGAACCGGCTTGCAGGCCGGCATTCCCTCGCGCATGGCGATCTGACCGGCAGTGCGAAAGGCCTGATCGGAGGAGTCCACCGAATGGAAGGATCCGTCTGAAAGGTTGACCGCGACATCGACGACCGGGAAGCCCAGCGGACCTTGGCGCAGATAGTCGCGAATGCCCTCGCGAACCGACGGGATGTACTGCTTCGGCACCACGCCGCCGGTGATCGTGTCGGTGAAGACGAAGCCTTCGCCGCGCGACAAGGGCCTGATCTCGACCACAACGTCGCCGAACTGGCCATGGCCGCCGCTCTGCTTCTTGTGGCGGCCGCGCACGCTGGTGGGTTGCCGGATCGTCTCCTTATAGGGCAATGTCGGCGTGCCGGCCTCGGCCGCTATGCCGTATTTTCCCTCAAGGCGCTCCAGCACCACGCGCAGGTGCATCTCGCCCTGCCCTTCCAATAAAGTCTCGCCCGTGTCCTGGTTATGCGTGAAATGCAGCGAAGGGTCTTCCTCGACAGCCCTTTGCAAGGCTGCTGAAAGCTTGACTTCGTCCTTGCGCTCCTTCGGCGCGACCCGGAAGGCGATGACCGGCTGCGGCGCATCCAGTGCGATAAGGTTTTCCGCCGGCTTGGCATCGGAGGTGACGGTCTCGCCGGTCAGCACACCCTCAAGCTTGGCAAGCGCGACGGTCTCTCCCGGCCCGGCGGGGCCGCGTTTGGAGGCCTGCAATCCAAGAAGGTCGGACATGCCCGATACACGCGCCTGCGAGCCGTCCGGACGGATGACGGTATCGCCCTCGGCGACCTGTCCCGACAGGACGCGCGCCACGGAGAGCTTGCCGCCATGGGCGGTATAGTAGGTCTTGAGTATCTGCAGACGGGACCGGCCCTTGTCATCCCCGTCGAGGCCAAGCCGTTCACGCGTGCTCGCAATCCCGGGCGCTTCGTGCCGCAAAGCCTTCAGCAGCCGCCAGATGCCGTTTGCATGCTGTGCCGATCCGATGAAAACCGGGCAGATTTCGCCCAACTGCAGTTCATTGACCAGATCGGCAAACACCAGCTCCTGCTCCGGATTGATGTCCTCGAGCAATTGTTCCATCAGCACATCGTCATAGTCGGCGATCCGCTCGAGCATTTCAAAGCGGGCTTCCACCTCGCGCGCCTGCTCCTCGCCCGGTATGTCAATGACCTCGCTGGTCGCGTGTTCCTTGTAGACATAGGCCCTCTCGAGAGCGAGATCGATAAATCCGGTGGCGATCCCTCCCTTCCAGATGGGTATCTGCCGGACAACCAGCGGCACCCCGGAGGCCGGCTGGACGGACTTCAGAAGGCTGCGGATGCTGCCCTGGAATTTGTCGATCTTGTTGATGAAAAGACAATGCGGGACCGAACGGTCCTCAAGCGACTTCAAGATGATCTGCAGGGCCGGAAGTTTCTTTTCATCGGCCTCGGCGACGACAATCGCCAGATCCGCGCCGGCGAGCACTCCGTTCGCCTCGCTGAGAAACTCCACCGATCCCGGACAATCAATGAATGTATAGCGATCGCCCAGATAATCGGTCGAGGCGACATTGGCCTCAACGCTCATGGCATGGGCGCGTGCTTCGGGCACGCTGTCTCCGACCGTATTGCCCTGATCGACACTGCCCTGCCTCGCTACGGCCCCCGTGCGCGCCAATATGGCCTCCAGAAGCGTTGTCTTGCCGCTTCCAAAAGGTCCGACGATTGCTATGCACCGGGGCCCGGTTTCTCTGCCGCGTGCACTTTCTCCTTGGTCTTTGCCCATCTGCTGCCTCCCTTCGTACCGTTTCACCCGACGGGTGTTACCTGGGCGGCCTCCTCGCGCATATTTTGCTGCCAATTCGCTCAATGCGGAACTCATGGTAGCGAAAATCGGCCGCCGCGTCTCGGCAAGAATCGACACGGCCGCACCATCCTGTACGGCGCGCGACGCGCCTTGCCGAATGAACCGATTTTCCGCCATCAAATGTTTCAAGCGAACCTCATCTCGCTCCAGCTCCCGCGCGAACATGAAAGCACCAAAAAGAAGAACCGCCAGATCAATTCGATCTGGCGGCAAGTCGGGGAGGAAACCGCTTATTCGACCGCGGCAGTTATGATGATCTCAACCTTCAATTCAGGGCGAGCGATTTTTGCCTCGCCACACGCTCTTGCTGGAGCAAAACCCTCCGGTATCCACTCGTCCCATACCGCGTTCATTTCTTCGAAATCGCCCATGTCGGCGAGCCAAACGATAGCCTGCAGGATACTTTTCCGGGATGATCCGGCCTGTTGTAGTAACTGATCAATGCGCGACAGACAGTCTTCGGTTTGTTCCGTGACAGTCTCCCCATCACCGACCTGGCCGCATAGATAGACGACACCATTGTGTTTTACGATCTTGCTCATGCGGCGTTTGATTTCCATGCGTTCAATCATGAGACCGAGTCCTTTTTTGTTTCGGTGAGTGAAGCGAGTTCACCCAGGGAAACTGGTTTGAGGGGAGCGCGGATGCGATAATATCCAACTGCATCATGGTCGGTTTGATTTGCTTCCGCAAGGAGCTCAGTCACCGAAAGGCCACAGTAACGACCTTGGCAAGGTCCCATGCCACAACGCCCGAAGGCCTTTGTTTGGTTAGGACCTAGACAGCCAATTTGGGCATACCGACGTATGTCGCCAGCAGTCACTTCCTCGCAGCGGCAGATAATTGTCTCGTCAGCGGGGGAAAGCGCTTGCCTAAACGGAGGGTATGCACGATCAATGAACGGCCGTGCGGCCAGTTCGCGGGCCAATCGAGCTTTCTTTTGCTTTGC
>NZ_CFHWAF010000015.1:0-20220 GCF_984452065.1 Hoeflea sp.
CCGCAGATGCGCTGCAGGACATCCATGGCATCCGGGCCCTCGACGAGGAACTTGCCGAACGCCGAAAGATCGAACGCTGCGGCCTTCTCGCGCACGGCGCGGTGTTCTCCCGCCGCGTATTCGAACCAGTTCTGCCGGCCCCAGCTATACTCATATTCCGGTTTGACACCCTTTTTGAGATCGTCTGCCGGCACAAACCAGTGCGGCCGCTCCCAGCCGGCGGTTTCGCCGAAACACGCGCCACGCTCGGCCATCCTGTCGTGAAACGGCGTATGACGCACGTCGCGGGCGGTCTCGTATTGCCGGTACGGAAAATGATCGGCGTAAAGCAGGCCGAGCGTTTCGCTCACGCGGTTCTTCAGATAGGTCCGGTTGCCCTGGTAGGCCGACATGCGCCTGATGTCCACGTCCCACAGATCGAAGGGCGGCGCTCCGCCCACGATCCACTCGGCGAGCGCCTTTCCGGCGCCGCCGGCGGACTGGATGCCGACGGAATTGAAGCCGGCGGCGACAAAGACGTTTTCAACCTCCGGCGCTGGACCGAGCAGATAGCGGTCATCCGGCGTGAAACTCTCAGGGCCGTTGAAGAAGGTGTGTATTCCCGCGGTTTCCAGCAGCGGCAGCCGCTCGACCGCCTTCTCCAGAACCGGCTGGAAATGGTCGAAATCCTCCGGCAGTTCATCGAAGCAGAAATCGTCCGGAATGCCGTCCATGCCCCAGGGCTTCGACACCGGTTCGAAGGCGCCGAGCAGGATCTTGCCCGCATCCTCCTTGTAATAGGCGCATTCGTCGGGAACGCGCAGCACCGGCAGATTGCCCGGCAGGTCGGGAACCGCCTCGGTCAGGATGTAGAAGTGCTCACAGGCATGCAACGGCACGGTCACGCCGGCCATGCGGCCCACTTCATGCGCCCACATGCCGGCGCAGTTGACCACGATATCGGCGCTGATCTCGCCCTTGTCCGTCAACGCGCCCGTCGCACGGCCGTCCTTGACGTGGATCGCTTCCACCTTGGTGTTCTCAAACACCCTGGCGCCCTTTTGCCGCGCACCGCGCGAAAGCGCCATCGCGATATTGGCCGGATCGCCCTGACCGTCCAGCGGTATATGCAGGCCGCCAACCACGTCTTCGGTATTGAGATAGGGGTACATCTCCCCGCACTCCGAAGGGCTGAGCACATTGACCTCCACGCCATGGGTCTTGGCCATGGAGGCGTTGCGCAGGAATTCTTCCATACGGTGCCCGGTTACCGCGACCGCGAGCGAGCCGTTCCGCTTGAAGCCCGTCGCGATACCGGTCTCTTCCTCGAGCTTGCCGTAGAGCTCCTGGCTGTACTTGGCCAAGCGCGTCATATTGATGGTGGCGCGCAATTGCGCGATCAGGCCGGCGGCATGCCAGGTGGTGCCGCATGTCAGTTGCTTGCGCTCGACAAGGGTGACGTCGCTCCACCCCAGATGGGCCAGGTGATAGGCAACGGAGCATCCGACGACCCCGCCACCGATGATGAGGACCTGCGTGTGTTTGGGAAAGTCTGCCATGATTGTCTCCCGGCGAAAAACGGCCAAACCGCCTTCGTGAAATTTTGGGCGATATTTTCACGAAAAGGGCAAAACGTCCAGACGGTCGGGAGAAATTTTTTGGCCCCGTCGGCATCAAATGGAATGCCGGGGTTTTTTCGGGAAATCGCCGCAGGAGCGGCCGCAGGCTACGCAATATCGGAGCACAGCTTGGCCAGCGCGATGGAGGCGAGACGCGCCTCCGCCGGGTCGGCGCGACTTGTCAGGACGATGGGAATGCGCCCGCCCAGAACCACACCGGCCGCGCAGGCGGAGTTGAAGTAAACCATCATCTTGAACAGCGCATTGCCCGTTTCGATATTCGACACGACAAGAATGTCGGCATGCCCTGCAACGGGATTGTCGATGCCCTTGAGCTTTGCCGTCGCCGGCGAAACCGCATTGTCGAATGCCAGCGGTCCGAAGACATCCGCATTCTCCACATTCTGCGCCGCCCAGTCGGAGAGTTCCGCCGCCTCCATGCTTGACGGCATCTGCGGCAGCGGCGTTTCCGTTGCGGAAAGCAGCGCGACCTTCGGGCGTTCGATCCCGACAGCCCGGGCAAGGCCGGCCGCATTGACGACCACCGCCTTTTTGGTGGTGGCATCCGGCGCGATGTTCACAGCCGCGTCGGTGATGATCAGCGGTCTGTCCCCGCCGGGAACCGTAATATGAAAACAATGGGTCATGCGGCGGCCCGGCTGGCGGATCCCGACCTCAGCCTTCAGGAGCGCCGCCATATACGCGTCGGTGTGCACGTGCCCTTTGACCACGACACCGATATCGGCCTCAGAGGCCCGCAAGGCCGCCTGCCGGGCAACGGCTTCATCGCCGGAGGCCTCGATCACCTCGACGCCGTCGAGACCGAAGCCGATCGCGCCGGCTATTGTCTCAACGGTCGTCGTCTCCCCCACAAGAACGGGAACAATAAGCCCCGCCGCAACGGCATCGCGCACGCTCTCCATGACCATATCCCGGTGCGCCCCGGCAATGACCGCCTTTGCGGCATCACCGCCTTTTGCGCGGCGCATCAAGGCGGCGGGGAGTTCAACCGGTGCTTCGCTGATCATGTGGATTCAGTCTCCTGAACGCAAATCTGACATATTGATGGTCCCAGTTCCTGCGCATCTGGCTCTTTCCAACCTTCCAGACCGCAATCCAAAGATCTCGGATTGAATTTCGAGACACTGTTCAGAGAGGCGATTTTAACGAAAAGAAATAACCGGTTACGCGAGAATTCCAAACATTTGCAGGAGCTGTGGTGAACCTGTTCTGGCACCAATCGCACCTCGACCACATCGCGGTCCATAACCAGTCGGAAAAAATCTGCGGTCCAGGTCTTGATCTGGCCTGCCATTTTGGCCTCATATTAGAACCAGTGTGGTTCGATCGGCGAACCGTGACCGGAGAGGCAGGGCAACCCGAATATCATGCGCAATTCGCTTTTTCATATCGAACGGATGGAAATGACCACGCTGCAGACGCAGATCCGCGAGATGCTGGTGTCGGCCATGCTGTCCGGACAATTGCCGATCGGAGCGCCGATCCCCTCGACGCGGGCAATGGCAAAACGGCTGAAAGTATCGCGCAACACCGTCATGCTGGCCTATCAGGCACTGGCGTCGGACGGTTATCTGGTCGCCCGGGAGCGTTCGGGCTTTTATGTGTCGCCGAACATCCATGACGGCACGGTCGCCGGCATTCCGCAGCCCAAACCCGCGCTCGCCGACGAACCGGAACCCGACTGGGACGGGCGTTTCAGGGTTCAGCCGAGCGGCCAGGTCAATATCGAAAAGCCGGTGAACTGGCACGACTACCCCTACCCTTTTATCTACGGTCAGGCGGACGCCGCGCTGTTTCCGATCGCGGCCTGGCGCGACTGCATGCGCCAATCGATGGGCAGGAAGTGGCTCGACGCCTGGACCAATGATCATTTTGCCGAGGATGACCGTATCCTCATCGAGCAGATACGCCAGCGCATCCTGACCCGCCGCGGCATTCTGGCAAATCCGGATGAGATCCTTGTCACCCTCGGGGCGCAGAACGCGCTCTACATCCTTTCCAGCCTTCTGGTTAAGCGCAACACCACCGTCGCTATCGAGGATCCCGGCTACCCGGACATAAGGAATATCTTCCAGCTCCGCACCGAGCACATCCGCCATGTTCCGGTCGACCGCGAGGGTATTACCATCGACAAGGAACTGATGGGGTCGGAACTGGTGTTCGTGACGCCGAGCCATCAATATCCGACCAATGCCACGATGAGCCTCGAACGCCGGAAGGCCCTGCTCGATTGGGCCGCGACCAACAACGGCCTGATCATCGAAGACGATTACGAGTTCGAGACGAATTACGAAGGCGAGCCGACACCGGCGCTCAAATCGCTCGATCACGGGCAACGCGTCCTTTATGTGGGCAGCCTGTCGAAATCGCTGATGCCGGGTTTGCGCATGGGCTTCATGGTCGCTCCGGCGGCGCTTATCAGGGAGGCGCGGGCGTTGCGCCGCCTCATGCTGCGCCACCCGCCGGGCAACAATCAGGGCGTTGTCGCGCTGTTCCTCGCACTCGGCCATCACGATACGCTGATCGGACGCCTGCATCGCAGCTATCGCAGCCGCTGGATCGCCATGGGCGATGCGCTCGAAAAGCACTTTCCCGGATGGGCCGAAACCCCCGGTTTCGGCGGCACGTCCTACTGGGTCAAAGGCCCGGAATGGCTGGACTCAACGGTGCTTGCCGCGCGCGCGCTCGAAGAAGGCGTCATCATCGAGCCGGGCGACATCTATTTCTCCGAACCGGAAAAGCACCGCAACTATTTCAGACTGGGGTTTTCGTCGATTGCCGAAGAGCGCATCGAGCCGGGCATTGAACGCCTGGCCGGAATTGTCCGCCGGATGGAAACGGATTAACGCGCGCTGGTTCAGACTATTGGACCGATCTGGTTCTACGACATGGTGCCAGTCTGCCCCTATCAAGCAGGCATCCTGGAGCAAGTCCGTCGTAAAACGGACGTGCTCCAGGTGCGTGACCCGGCACGCCCGCACCCACCAGCCAAGCGAAAGAGGATTTTCTGCAATGAAGATGACGACTGAAGAGGCCTTCGTGAAGGTTCTGCAGATGCACGGGATCGAACACGCATTCGGGATTATCGGCTCGGCCATGATGCCGATTTCGGATCTGTTCCCCAAGGCCGGTATCACCTTCTGGGATTGTGCACACGAAACCAATGCCGGCATTATCTGCGACGGCTACACCAGAGCCACCGGCAAGGTTGCGATGGCGATCGCCCAGAACGGCCCGGGCATCACCAATTTCGTCACCCCGATCAAGACCGCCTACTGGAACCACACGCCCATGCTGCTGGTCACGCCGCAGGCGGCCAACAAGACCATCGGACAAGGCGGGTTTCAGGAAGTCGAGCAGATGGCGCTTTTCCGCGACATGGTCTGCTACCAGGAAGAAGTACGCGACCCCTCGCGCGTGGCAGAGGTCCTCAACCGCGTCATTGAAAAAGCCATAAGGGGATCGGCTCCGGCGCAGATCAACATCCCGCGCGACTACTGGACTCAGGTGATCGACATCGAGCTGCCGCAGATCGTGCGCCTGGAGCGCCCGGCCGGCGGGGCGGATGCCATCGACCGCGCCGCCGAACTGCTGTCCAACGCGAGTTTCCCGGTCATCCTGTCGGGCGCAGGTGTGGTGATCGGCGGCGCGATCCCTGAATGCCAGGCCCTCGCCGAACGCCTTGATGCGCCCGTCGCGAGCGGCTATCAGCACAATGACAGCTTCCCGGGCAGCCACCCGCTCGCCTGCGGCCCGCTGGGTTACAACGGCTCCAAGGCGGCGATGGAACTCATCTCCAAGGCCGATGTCGTGCTCGCGCTCGGCACCCGCCTCAACCCGTTCTCGACCCTGCCGGGCTACGGCATCGACTACTGGCCCAGGGAGGCCAGCATCATCCAGGTGGACATCAACTCCGACCGCATCGGCCTGACCAAGAAAGTCACCGTCGGCATTTGCGGCGACGCCAGGCAGGTCGCGGCGCAGCTGCTTGAGAAGCTGTCACCCTCTGCCGGCGACAATGGCCGCGCCGAGCGCAAGGCGCTGATCCACCAGACCAAATCCGCATGGCTTCAGACACTCAGCAGCATGGATCACGAGGACGACGATCCGGGAACAAGCTGGAACGAGGACGCCCGCGGCCGCGAGCCCGAGCGCATGTCCCCGCGCATGGCCTGGCGCGCGATCCAGTCCGGCCTGCCGAAAGAGGCCATCATCTCGTCCGACATCGGCAACAACTGCGCGATCGGCAACGCCTATCCGACCTTCGAGGAAGGCCGGAAATATCTGGCGCCCGGCCTGTTCGGCCCCTGCGGTTACGGTTTCCCGGCAATCCTCGGCGCGAAGATCGGCTGCCCCGACACACCGGTCGTCGGCTTTGCCGGCGACGGCGCCTTCGGCATTTCCATGAATGAAATGACCTCCTGCGGCCGCGAGGAGTGGCCGGCGATCACCATGGTCGTTTTCCGCAACTACCAGTGGGGCGCGGAAAAGCGCAACACGACGCTCTGGTTCGACAACAACTTCGTCGGCACCGAACTCGACCCGCAGCTGAGCTATGCCAAGGTCGCCGAGGGATGCGGACTGAAGGGCATCACGGTGAACAATCAGGAAGACCTGGCGAACGCGCTGCAGGAATCGTGCGAGGCACAGAAGAAGGGCGTCACCACCTTCATCGAGGTGATCCTCAACCAGGAACTGGGCGAGCCGTTCCGCCGCGACGCCATGAAGAAACCGGTCGAAGTCGCCGGCATCAATCCGGAAGACATGCGCCCGCAGCCCGGCGCCTAGCGGTCAGGCCGCAGGCGGCTTAAGGAACTGATCGGCACGTCGAGATTCGTGCCGATCAATGCCGCAAGCGAATGGGCGGACGATTTTGCGCGGCGCTTTGAAAGGGCTGCAACCCTCAGCGCTCGAACGCCTCCAACCTGATGTCGAACCGCGCGCGGATGGCCGCATCGGTCCCGGCCGGAACGTGGTCCGGTACGGTGGATGAGAGGATCCTGTTTTTCTCCGCGATCGCCGTCTCGACGATGTCCGGCCTGCCCTTTTCCACCCACTCCTTCGGGCTCGTCCGGTCGCCGATCACCGGGTAGATATACTCCGTTTCCATCAGCGCCAGCGTCTGTTCGTGACCGAGATAATGGCCCGGTCCGTTTGTGCAGACATCCGTGATCGTCGGCAGGGAGAGTGTCTCGTCCGTCACCTCAATACCGCGCACACAACGCAAACACTGGCCAAGCATGTCATTGTCGATGATCAGGCTCTCGAATGAAAATCCGAGCAGCGATGCATGCATGCCGGCGGATTCATAGACCATGTTCAGTCCCGAAAGACCGGCGAGCACATTGGTGATGCCCTTCTCATATCCGGACTGGACATCCGGCACTTTGGAATCGGCAATCCCCGCCGCTGCCCCGCCCGGCAGGTCGTAGAAATGGGACATCTGCGCACAGGCCGCCGAAAGCAGCGCCTGTTCGCCGGAACCGCCCGACATCGCCCCCGTCCTCAGATCCGAGACGAAGGGCCACGTTCCGAATATCGCCGGATGCCCCTCGCTGATGGCGTTGACATAGACAAGACCCGCAAGCACTTCGGCCACGGCCTGAACAACCGCGCCGGCAATCGCCGCGGGCGCCGTCGCACCCGCCTGCCCCGCCGACAGCAACAGAACCGGCATGCCGCCGCGCACACACTCTTCCAGCACCGCGCAGGCATCCTCGGCAAACCGCAACGGCGGAACCACGAAACAATTGGTGTTGGACACGAACGGTCTGGCGCGGAACGCCTCCTCGCCGCCGGCCACCATATGCAGGAGGTCCAGACATTTCGGCACGCTTTCGGCGAGCGTGAAACTGGTGCCCACATGTTTGCTTGTCCCCAGCACGCTGGCATAAAGCGTGTTGATGTCGAGATCGACCGGCTCTTCGATATCCCGCGCCACAAGCGGACGCTGGAAGAAATGCACATTGTCGAGCGTTTCGACGATGCGGGCTGCGTCATAGAGATCGCTCAGCACCGATTCGCGGTACTCACGTTTTTCGACATCGACAATATGGACCGCCGCGCCGGCGGTTCCGAAATGAACCCGGTGTCCCGACAAGGTCATGTCATGGGACGGATCCTGCCCGTGCAGCGTCAGGTTCCGCCCCGCCTTGCGGACCGTGTCCATCACCAGATTGCGCGGGAAACGCAGCCGGCCGTCGTCGCCGAAAACGGCGCCGGCCGCCATGCAGGCATCGATGCAGCTTTCGATGGGCTGGCCCATCCCGACATCCTCGAGGATCGTCAGCGCCGCCTCGTGTATCCGCTCCATGTCGTTCCGGGACAACGGCCTGTATGTATCGGACGACATTCCCGGTTTGACCGGCCGTATGGCCTTGTCTATCGGCGCCGCCCGCATGGCACGCCTCGCCTCGCGTCCGCCGGAGCGGCGTCTTGACCTTTCCACGCCCGGCACCTCCACCTCCTCCAACAACTTCGACATCGCCGATGAACCTCCACCCGACACAGTTTGTGGGACGCTATCACGCGATTTTACGTGCCGGATAGAACCAGATTTCACGAGTTGCGTTCGCACGGAATGGAGCCAGATACATGAAATCGCGGCGTCGATTTTCATGATATGGTTGAGATTCGCGGCAGAACTCGCCGTTTAGGACCACTGGCACCAAGCAGGACTCGTGGCTGGCACTACCTTTGGTCACTGCAATCATTGCCTAATGGAAACGGGAGCTCGGGAGTAACGTGGCGCTGCGCCGCAGGTGGTGGCTATGCCAACCGAACGGCCAACAACAATCGCGACATGATTTGTGCCCAATTCTCCCGTTGAACAACAACGCCGGAAAATCCGGCACCTGCAGTAACAAATCCAAACAAGGGGAATAATCCATGTCCGTCAAATCGAAACTGACAGCTCTTGCCAGTGGCGTGCTTCTGTCCGCACTCGGTGGCATTTCGAGCGCACTGGCTCTCGACGAGATCACAGTCGCATATTTTCTGGAATGGCCGACCGCCAACCAGGTTGCCCAGATGGAGGAAACCTACGACAAGGAACTCGGCGTCAAGGTCAACTGGCGCGCATTCGGCAACGGCAATGAAATGACGCAGGCGATGGTGTCCGGCGATGTGCAGATCGCCTACAGCCAGGGCTTCGTTCCGTTCGTCGTCGGTGTCAGCACCGGTGCGCCGTTGAAGCTCGTTGGCGTTGCGGTGACCTACGCCGAAAACGACCTTTGCATCGTTCACAACGATGCAGGCATCAACAAGGACAACGCCAAGGAACTGGAAGGCAAGAAGGTCGCGACGCCCATCGGTAACGTCACGCACTACAAATTGCTTCGCACGCTGGATCACCTCGGCGTCGACGTCAACAAGGTGAACCTCGTGCAGATGAATCCGCCGGACGGCGCCGTCGCACTGGCGCGCGGTGATGTCGCGATGGCTTGCGGCTTCGGTGGCGCCCTGACGCGCATGCGGGAAGTCGGCGAGCCGCTGATGACCGGCGCGGAGCAGGAAGCCATCGGCATCAACACCTTCGATATCGTGTCAGTGACCGAGGACTTCGCCGAGGAACATCCCGACCTCGTCGAGAAGTTCATGGCCGTCACCGAGGCAGCCAACGCGGCCTATAAGGCAGACCCGGATGCCGCCTATCCGATCATCGCCAGGGCTGCGGGCATGGACGAAGGCGCGACGAAGGACTACATGGCCAATTTCGGCTTCCCGAGCGCTGCGGACCAGAAAGGCGCAAACTGGCTCGGCGGCGGCGTCCAAGCGATGACCAAAGGCGTGGCGGACGTCATGGTCGAAGCCGGAGGCATGGATGCGGCTCTCGACAGCTATGACCAGTTCATCGATCCGAACTATCTGAACTAATGCCGCAAATCGAGCGGGCGGCCTTCGGGCCGCCCGTTTCGTCTCATCCACATCAAACATGGAGAGAGAAATTGACCGGCATTGTCATCGATAACATTTCCATGGTCTTCACGCTTCCCGGTGGCGGAGAGATCCATGCGCTCAACAACGTCAGTCTGGACATCAAGGAAGGGGAAATCGTCTCCGTCCTCGGACCTTCGGGCTGCGGCAAGACAACTTTGCTCAACATCGTCGCCGGGTTCCTGGCGCCGACCGCAGGCGAGATCCGCCTGAACCACCACACGGTGACCGGCCCCGGCTCCGAGCGCGGCATGGTGTTCCAGCAAGGGGCCCTCTTCGAATGGCTCACGGTCGCGCAGAACGTGGCGTTCGGCCCGAATATGGCGGGAAAACCCAAAGCCGAGACAGGCGAGAAGGTCGAGCACCTGCTGCAGACCGTCGGCTTGCAGGATTTCGGAGAAAAGCCCGTTTACCAGCTCTCCGGCGGCATGCAGCAGCGTGTGGCCCTGGCGCGGTGCCTGGCCAACGATCCCGATGTCATCCTGATGGACGAACCGCTCGGTGCCCTTGATGCCCTGACACGCGAGAAGATGCAGGGCCTCGTCCTCAAACTGTGGAAGGAAACCGGCAAGACGATCATCCTGATCACCCACTCGGTCGAGGAAGCGCTTTTCCTCGGCGAAAAGCTGATCGTGATGGCGCCAAGGCCGGGCCGCATCGAAAAAATCTACGAACTTCCCTTCGCCGATCTCGGCATCACTCAAAGTCCGCGCGACATCAAAGCCGGCGCCGACTTTGTCGAGAAGCGCGAGGAAATCCTCTCCATGATCTGGGAAATGGAAGAGGAAATCATGGGACAGACCGCATAGAGCGGACTGGAGAATGAAAATGGCAGAAAAAAAAGAACCATCGGAGGCGGCTATCTGGCTTGGCCTGGCGGACAACACGTTCACACGCCAGAAGACGGTCAAGTTCGGTGACGCCAGCGCGGTGAATTCGGGACGCTTCTACAGCATCCTCATCGTCTGTGGCCTCATCATGCTGTGGATACTTTCCTCACGTCTGGGTCTGGTCAGGGAGTTCTACTGGCCGACAATCGGCGGCACGATGAACCGCATCGTGATCCTCGTGACCGAAGGCTTCCGCAATGTGTCCCTTTGGGAACATGTCGGCATCAGCGTTTACCGCGTCCTGTCCGGCGTTCTCTACGGCGCGCTCGTCGGCATTCCGCTGGGCTTTGCCATGGGCCTGTCGTCAACCGCGCGCGGACTGTTCGACCCGATTGTCGAATTCATGCGTCCGATCCCGCCGCTGGCCCTGATCCCGCTGATCATCCTGTGGTTCGGCATCGATGAAACCGCCAAGATCTTCCTTCTCTTCCTGGCGTCGCTCTTCATCATGACGATCGCGGCCCGCGCCGGCGTCTCCAGCGTGCGCATCTCGAAGGTGCATGCGGCCTATTCCCTTGGCGCGTCGAAACTGCAGATCCTGCGCCATGTGATCCTGCCGAACGCCCTGCCGGAGATCTTCACCGGCCTGCGCACCTCGATGGGCGTGTGCTGGGGAACGGTCGTGGCCGCCGAACTGGTCGCCGCCGACAAGGGCGTCGGATCGATGATCATGATCGCCAAGAACTTCCTTCAGACCGACACGGTGGTGATCGGCATCATCATCATCGGCATCATCGGCTACGTCATCGAGATCATCATGCGCCATCTCGAAAGGCTGCTGATCCCCTGGAAGGGCAAAGGCTAGAAAACGGGCAATACCGCCCACAAAAAAGCCGCGGTCCGAGGATCGCGGCTTCTCATTTTCTGGTTCCGGCTATGCCCTTAGCCGCTCATTGTCCGGATCGTATATGACCTCGGGGACAACCGTCGCCTTGCGCATCTCGCCGAAGACGTCGATCAGAAGTTCGGTGCCCTCACCGGTATGTTCCGATGCGACGTAACCGAAGGCGATCGACTTGCCTGTCCGGTGGCCGAAGCCGCCCGACGTAATGAGCCCCACCTTCTGATCGCCGACGAAGACCGGGCTGCCATAGGCGGCTTCCGTGCGGTCCACAGCCTCCAGTTCCATGACGACAAAGCGCTCCGCAACGCCCTCCTGGCTCTGCTTGAGCAGCGCCTCGCGGCCGATGAAGCTGGCTTTGTTGAGGCGGACGAACCGGTCGACGCCTGATGTCAGCGGCGTATATTCCGACGACAGATCCTGCTTCCAGGCCCGATAGCCTTTTTCCAGACGCATGGAATCCATCGCATACATGCCGAACTGGCCGACGCCGTGCGGCTCGCCGGCGGCCTGCAATTGCGCGTGGACAGCCGGCATTGTCTCCAGCGGCATATGCAGCTCGTAGCCAAGCTCACCGACGAAGTTCACCCGCAACACCATGCCGCGTGCCATGCCGATGGTGATCGGCGTGGTGCAAAGCCATTTGAGCCCGTCATTCGACACGTCCTCGTCGGCGATCTCCGCCAGGATGTCCCGGGACTTCGGACCGGCCAGCACGATGGTGCCGTATCTGGCGGTGATATCCTCGAGCTTCACGCTGCCATCATCCGGCATGTGCTGCCGCAGCCAGTCGCGGTCGTGCCAGTATCCGGCCGCCGGACCGATCAGCCAGAAGCGATTGTCGTCAAGCCGGGTCACCGTCAGTTCGGTGACCACCCGGCCGCTCGGCGCGCATAGATAGGCAAGCGACACACGTCCGAGGCGCGGCAGCGCGCCGCTGATCATGCCGTCAAGCCAGTCCGAGGCGCCCTCGCCTGAAAGCTCGAAGCGGGTAAAGCCGGTCAGATCGAGTATGCCGGCCCGCTCGACCACGGTTTTGACCTCCTCTGCGACCGCATCGTCAAAATGCGGCTTGCCGTAGGTCAGGTCCGGTTCCGGACGGTCGCCCTCGCGGGCAAACCACAGGGGCCGCTCCCAGCCCCCGAAACTGCCGAACTGCGCGCCGCTTTCGACCAGCGTGTCGTAGAGCGGCGAGGTCTTGGCGGGACGCCCGGCCGGCCAGGGCCGGTGCGGCAGATGCATCGCATATTCGTTCTGATAGACCTCGATTGCCTTCACGGTCGCGTAGGTCCTGGTGGCGTAGTCGGTGAAGCGGCGCGGATCGACCATCCACAGATCGAGCTCCGTCTCGCCTTCGGTGATGTGCTCGGCAATGACCTTTCCGGCCCCGCCCGCCTGGCAGATGCCGAAGGTAAAGACGCAGGCCTCGTAGAAATTCGTCAGACCCGGCGCCGGACCGATCAGCGGCAACCCGTCAGGCGCATAGGGAATGGGCCCGTTGATCACCTTCTGGACACCACCCTCCGTCAGCATCGGAACCCGCTCGCAGGCGGCGTTGATATACCATTCCAGCCGCTCGAGATCGTCCGGGTAGAGCTGGAACGCGAAGTCCTCGGGCGCTCCCTCCTTCAGCCAGTGCGGCGTCGCCTGCCACTCATAGGGACCGAGAATGAAGCCCTTGCCCTCCTGGCGCAGATAGTAGCTGTCGTCCGGATCGCGCAGCATGGGTATCTTCGTGTCCATGGCCTCCAGTTCGCCGACGGCCTCGGTCACCAGATACTGGTGCGACATGGTCACCATCGGGATGTTGCGGCCGACCATGCGGCCGATCTCGTCGGCGTAGTAACCGGCGGCGTTGATGACGATCTCGGCGTTGATCGATCCCTTGTCGGTTTCGACGTCCCATGTGCCGTCCGGCCGCTGGCTCAAACCCGTCACCTTGGTGAAACGCACGATTTTTGCGCCTCTGTCGCGCGCGCCCTTGGCAAAGGCCTGCGTGAGCTGCGCCGGGTCGATATCGCCGTCCTCGGGGTCCCAGAGCCCGCCGACGAGATCGTGCGTCTCCATCCACGGAACCAGACGCTCTTTCATTTCCTGCGGGGACATGGTCTCCATCGCCATGCCGGCGGCGTTGGCCATCGCCGCCACATGTTCGAACTCCTGGGCACGCTCCTTGCTGTGGGCAAGACGCACCGCCCCGGTCATATGGCGGTTGATCGGATAATCGACCTCGTCGCCGAGACGGTTGTAAAGGCGGCTGCCGTAGTTCTGCAGCTTCATCAGGTTGAGATTGCCGGAAAAATTCGGCGTGTTGCCGGCGGCATGCCATGTCGAACCGGACGTCAGTTCGTTCTTTTCGATCAGCATGACGTCCGTCACGCCGGCGATCGCCAGATGATAAAGGCAGCTTGTACCGACGGCGCCACCGCCGATGATAACGACACGAGCATGGGAAGCGAGCTCGGCCATGGTAACCTCCCTGGTTGGGTTCAATAGATTGGCGGCGAGACAACCCAGATGGCCACGGCCGGTTCGCTGGAGTTGTTCTGCCAGTAGAATTCTTCTTCCTTGAAGCGAAAGCAGTCGCCCGCATGGACGGTGAAGCTCCGCTCCCCGATGCGCACGTCCAGTTGGCCGGACACCATGTAAGCGGTCTCCTCCGTCATGCGCAGATCCGGTTTGGGTGCCTTCGCGCCGGGCGCGAACACGCTGCGGATCACTTCATAGGACCCTGAAAGGTCCGGCGACAGCAGCTCTTCGGAAAGTCCGCCGCCAACGTCGCCACTCATGCGCCTGAGGCCTGCCCGGGTGATGCGGCCGCGCTCCTCCTCCGGCACGTCGCAGAGCACAAGAAACCAGCTGACGGGTACGTCGAAGAGCTTCGCGACCTGCCGCAGTTCCTCCGTCGACAACACCGAAATACCGCGCTCGACCTGGCTCAGAAATCCGACCGAACGGCCAAGCCGCTCGGACATCTCGGTCAGCGTCATGCCTTTCGACTGACGCACGGCCCTGAGGTCACGCCCGATATCCGCCGACAGATTGCCGGATTCGTCCCGTTGCGCCCGAATGGCGTCACCCGATGTCATTGGCTTTCCCAAATCACGTGGAGCGCACCGGGCAGCGCGCCCGCACGCATGATTGAACTTCGTTCAAGCCAAATGAAAAATCAACAGTTTTTTTCACAGAAATGGTCAAGCTCTGCGCTGACGGAGACGAACCGAGTGCTCAAATGATCCAAACCATCTGCCGCGCCCATCGGAAAACGCTCCGGCAGTTCTCAAAACACGCAATCGCTCCCATATTGCTGCGAACTCCTGCTTGCATACGCGAGAAATCTGCCCTTTAATTGAAGGCTCAGCCAAGCTACTCGTTAAAGATGAATTTTCCTTGAGAGGTCAACATGCTCGCAATCGAGGGTGTGAGCAAGATTTACGAAGGCCGGAATACGGCTTTGGTTCTCAAAGACGTCTCGCTATCGGTGAAACGTGGAGACTTCTGCGCTTTGACGGGCGCTTCCGGCTCCGGAAAAACGACGTTGATGAACCTCATCGGCTTGCTGGACCGCCCGACATCCGGGGTCATCGATATTGATGGGACAAACACCAACTCGCTTTCAGCGGACGCCGCAGCGGACTTGCGCAATCGCATGATCGGTTTTGTGTTTCAGTCCTTTCACCTTCTTCCGCGCCACAGCGCCATCGACAATGTCGCCCTGCCTTTGATCTATCGCGGCATCGGCAGGACAAAAAGGCGTGCGAAAGCGGCACAGGCTCTCCGGCAGGTCGGCCTTGGTGAGCGGATGTGGCACAAGCCGGACGAGTTGTCCGGGGGGCAGCGTCAGCGTGTCGCAATCGCCAGGGCACTGGTCGCAGGCCCGTCACTCCTTCTGGCTGACGAACCCACCGGCAATCTCGACAGCCAGACGGCTGCCGAGATCATATCCCTGTTTCTCACTTTAAGTGCGGAACTTGGCCTGACGGTCATTATGGTGACACATGACCCCACGATCGCGGCGCGCTGTCCGCGCCGGATCGTCATGCGCGACGGCCAGGTTTTCGATGACAGCCCGAACCGGCTTCGCGGCATCGAGGTTGCATGACCGTGCACGGAGCCATCATAAGCCGGGCGATCGTCAACGAGGCGATAGGAAACCTCAACGCCGTTGGCGGCAAGAGCCTGCTCGCCATTGTCGGCATCGTCATCGGGACGGCGGCGGTCATCACCATGCTTCATGTCGGCCACAACGCACGGCAAGCGGCATTGAGCCAGTTCGAAACCCTTGGCACCGACCTTGTGACGATGCGGCCGCAATCCGCTGATGGTCGGACGTCCGCGCACGTGTCCGTTGCCGACGTGCTCGACCTGCCAAAGCACGATATCGGCATTTCCGCTGCCTCTGCGATGGTAAAGGCGGGCGGGAAAATCCGGGCCGGCCGCAGCGAGGTGCAGGCCACACTCATAGCGGCAACCGACGGGATTTATGCTCTCGGCAAGGCCCGTGTCGAAAAGGGTCGCGCAACCTCCGATCTGGACGGCTTCGCCCCGTTCGCGGTTATCGGCTCGCGGATTGCCGCGGATATCCGGGCGGACAACGGAATGGCCGTCACCATAGGAGACCGGATCACCTTTCGAGGCCAGGTACTCACCGTAATCGGCATTCTCGAACAGACACCGGCGAACTTCATCCTGAACATGGAATTCAATCGCTCGGTCATTGTGCCATTTGCCGCCGCGCGACGCATCACAACGAACCCGGCCATCACCAGCATCGCCGGCCGCCTGTCAGACGGCCGGGACGATGTGGAGGCCGCCGCGAATGTCCGGGATTACTTCGCGAAACGCATGGCGAGCGGTTTCATGCAGGTGACGACGGCACGGGAGATGATCGCCAGTATTCAGGAGCAGATGAGAATCTACGCGACGCTGATCCTCGGCATCGGCGCCGTTTCGCTGGTGGTCGGCGGTGTCGGCATCATGAATGTGATGCTGATGAGTGTTATAGAGCGGCGTCAGGAGATTGGTTTGCGGTTGGCGGTCGGCGCCAAACGCAGCGACATTCGGCTGATGTTTCTTTGCGAGACCCTTATCCTGGCGACGATAGGCAGCGCCATCGGCACGGCATTGGGTTATCTTGCCGGCTGGATTTTCGTCGGCGGCTCCGGATGGCAATTCGAGCCGGCTCCGGCCGCCTTGCCCCTCGGGGCCGGCATGGCATTGATCGTCGGCCTGTTCTTCGGCATCTATCCGGCGACGCGCGCCGCGCGCCTTGATCCTGTTGCGGCATTGAGAAGCGAATGATCAAGCTGGTTCACACACTCCTGTTCGCCCTGGCCGGCCTGACGATGACGGCCGCTACGGTCTCAGCGGAACTGAAAATCCCGATCCCGACCCCGCGTCCGGATTACGTCGCGGGAGCGGTGATACAGCAGCCCCGTACAAACCGTACGACGCTGACCGGCACGCAATTGACGCTGGCGGATGCCGTGTTCCTGGGATTGCGCAACAACCGCGGCATCAAGAGTGCCTATATCGACCGGATTGCGCAAAAGTTCGATTTGCGTGTCGCCGAAGACCGGTTCAATCCGCGGTTTTCCGTGTCAGGTCAGGCTTCGCGCCAACGTATAGGCAATGTCGTCAGCACGACGGTTGACGTTTCTCCCGGTGTCTCGATGCTCACCAGGACAGGAGCCAAGTTCGATTTTGCCTGGAACACGTCTGGTTCTTCCGGCGACGATGGCCGTACCTTGACATCAACAGCGGACATCGCGGTCGCACAACCCTTGCTGCGCGGCGCCGGCATCGATGTGAACCTGGTTCCCGTGAAGCAGGCACGATTGGGTGAGAAGATCAACCGCCTGCGCCTGAACGCGATTGTCTCCGAGAGCATCGGCAATATCATCTTCGCCCATCGCGACCTGTTTCTGGCCCAGCAGGAATTGGAACTGACGGAAAACGCCGTTGCCCGGGCACAGGATCTGCTGAACATCAATCGCGCTCTGATCGCCTCCGGCCGCATGGCGAAGATGGATGCGGTGCAGACCGAAGCGGACCTTGAAGTCCAGCGCCTCAATGTGCTGCAGGCGAAACAGCAAATCGAGGCGGCGCAACTGTCGCTTGTCAACCTGCTTGGGCTTGATCCCGGCACGAAGGTCGTTGCAGTGGAATCGCTGAAGCTGGAAAAGATCGCGATGGAGGTGAACCAGTTGATCGGTCTGGCACTTGCACTGCGACCGGACTATCAGGGCCAGCTTCATGTCGTCGAACAGAACCGCCTCGGGATCGTGGTGGCGAAGAACGAACAGCTCTGGGACATCGATCTGTTCGCGCGGGGCAGATTCGGCAGTGAGTTCACCAGCGGATCGTCGGCGCGGGGCGTCGCGGATATCATAGGAGGAATCCGCTTCACCATTCCCATCAACGATCTTGAACGGCAACAGCAACTCGTGCAGGCGGACACCACGTATCGCGGCTCCGAGATCCGGTTGGCGGAAATTCGCGCCGGTGTGGAAACACAAATCCGGGGGAGCGCGGCGGATGTGGCCCTTTTGTGGCAACAACTCGCTATCGCGAAACGATCGAGCGACCTAGCCGCCCGCGCCATCGAGATCGAGAAACTGAAACTGAACGCCGGCCGCTCGACGACATTCCAGGTCAGGTCCCTGGAAGACAATCTGCGCACGGCTGAAAATGATCTTCTCGCGGTCCGGATCGGCTACCTCAATGCGCTGACGCGACTCGATCTGCAACTTGGAACGACGCTTGCCACGTGGCGCATCGCGTTGAAGGACTGAGCATGACCAGTGTTACAGAAAACCGGCAATCTGAGGATCTGACGGAACCCTGCGCAAGCGAGCTCCTGTCGTTGCGTGAACCGTCCGTGCAACCGCACCGGGCGAAGCTGTGGGCGGCGCTCTCGGCCGGAGCGGCGATCGCCTGTCTCGGTGCCGGTGCGTGGCTATGGCAAACCGCAAACACCGCGCCGGTGCGGGACCCGATGAAAGCTGCTCCCGCGAACCAGGCGATTGTCGTGGCGCCGCGGGCCGTATCGCAACAACTCGACATAACCGGCACGATCGCGGCCGGCAGAACGGTTGCCATCGTCGCACCGTTCGATGGCGTCATTCGCGACAGACAGGTGCGGTTGGGTGATCATGTCAATGTTGGCGATGTCCTGGTGGTCATGGACACCGGCGATATCACGAGCCGCTACCGGGATGCGTTGTCGGCCTATCTGAAAGCCGCGATGGCGAGCGATGCGATAGACAAGTGGGACACCAGCCCCGACGTATTGCGGGCCAGGCGTTCGCTCGAAGCCGCCGAGGTTCGGCTCGCCTCGCTCGAACGTGAGGTGGCGGAACTGAAAGCACTGCTGGATCAAGGGATCGTGTCGCGCAACGAATATGAGGGCATGGTTCAGCAGCGCAATGCCCAGCGCAATACGGTCGCCGGTGCCAAGGATGACCTGGCGACGACCTTGGCGCGCGGCAATGCCGACAATCGCAGGCTTGCAGCGCTCGAACTGGAGAACGCCGAAAGCCGGATGAACGATCTCAAGCTGCAGATGGCGGGCGCAGAGGTGACAACGGCACTTGCCGGTATCCTGACCCGTCCTCCATTAAATGGAAACGGCGGTGACCAGCCTTCGACGGACCCGGGGGCCAGCGTGACCCGCGGAACCGCTCTGTTCTCCGTTGCCGACACGACAAGTTTCACGGTGACCGGAGCGGTCGATGAGATCGACATCAATCGGGTCAAGGTCGGACAGCCCGTGACAATCGTCAGCGAAGCGTTCCCCGGAACGGCGATCACCGGCAGGATCGTCGGTGTCAGTGCGGAGGCTGCGACCGGGCAAACCGGTTCCAGCGTACCCTCGTTCGAGGTGCGGGCTTCCTTTGTTGTCGAGGATGACACATTGCGGCAGGCCGTCCGGATCGGCATGTCGGCCCGTATGACGATCGAGACCTATGCCAATCCCGCCGCGCTGATTGTGCCGCCGCTTGCCGTCATCAACAGTGCAACCGGCGCAAGCATTCGCATTCGACGAAATGGCGAGGTAATGACGGTCCCGGTGCTGCTCGGCGCGACCTTTCCGGCGGGCGTTGAGGTGGTGTCAGGGCTGTCGGCAGGAGATGTGGTGTTACCGATGAATTGAAATAACAGCAAAAGAGAGGGCGCTGCAGAGCGCCCTCAGTTTGTGCTGTTTGCTTATGAATCTGCCGCGTAATAACGAACGCTCCAGTTGACATTTCCTTGGTTATCAATCCGGGGCGTAGAGAGTTGGGTGCAAGTCGCATTGCTGGCATAGGGAACCCAGCCATGCGCAATGACGCTCGTGATGTCGCCGTTACTGTTCACTGCAACCGTGATCCTCGCCCTGCAGCCCTTCTCAACAAGGAAGCTGCCGAAGGGTGACTCGAAACGCGCCGAATAGTCGGTGATGTAAGTCATGTAGGAGACGCCATAGTTCGACGCTGCCGACGATGTTCCCGAGCCATTTGGCGCTATCGACTGGGTGGAAGAGGTGCTGCATCCGTTGCAACTGGCGGCCTCCAGATAGATCCTCTTCCCGGACGCATTGGTGATCGTCAAATTGACATCGCCGGCAGCGGCGGTCGCAGCCCCCGAAAGTGAGACTGCTGCGGCAATCAAAAGGGATTTCAGAAACGTTTTCATTCAATCGGCTCCTGTGTTGATCTCCAACCATCCTGGGTTGACACAGACATCCTGCAATCAACGCAAGCAGGATACAACCAAAAGATTATGTAATTTCTGTGACAATTTATGAGAGCGGATATTTCATATACGAATTCTTGTCTGAATCGACCATAAACCTATGGTGGAAATTAACCGGATTTTCATTTCTGATTGTCATCATACGATTCGAGCATGACGCCCTTCCAGCCGCATGATGCTGTCCGGGAAACACGGACGC
>NZ_CFHWAF010000015.1:20320-43869 GCF_984452065.1 Hoeflea sp.
GATTCGAGCATGACGCCCTTCCAGCCGCATGATGCTGTCCGGGAAACACGGACGCTGGTGAGTTCAATCCGCCTGCCCTGCGAGTTCCCGCCGCGCCATCATATGGACCCTCGGCATATTGACGGCATCCACGCAGATCAGGCGGTCGTTCTTGAAGTAACGCACGGCGAAGGCGTTTTCCGCTTCGTCACCCTCGATCTCGGTGCGGTCATAGCCTTGCGACAATCCGGCGATCTGCAGCTTGACGTCATACTGGTCAGACCAGAACCAGGGGACCGGATCGTAAGGCTCCTGTCCCCCGAGCATCGCCGTCGCGGCGTGTTTGCCCTGATCGATCGCGTTCTGAACGCTCTCCAGCCTTATGTGCCGGCCGTAGCGCGCGGAGTAAAAGCTGGCGCAGTCACCGGCGGCGTAGATATGGGGGTCGGATGTAAGGCAATCCGTATCGGTCTCGATCCCGTTGCTGATCGTCAGGCCCGCATCGCCCGCCAACTCGCAGACCGGTTCGGCGCCGACCGCCATCAGCACCATGTCGGTCTCGATCACCTGACCGTCCGCAAGCCTCACGCGTTCGACGGACCCTGCCCCCTCCAGGGCCTCAAGACGCGCCTCGACATGGATTGCCACCCCGTGGCGTGTGTGCAGCTTGTGGAAATAGGACGACATCTGCGGGCAGACGACGCGCTGCAGCACGCGGTCCATTCCCTCCACCACGGTCACCTCATTGCCGAAGGAACGCAGCGCGGAGGCAACCTCGAGGCCGATATAGCCGCCGCCGATGATGGCAACGCGGCTCGACGGCATAAGCGCGGTGGAGATGGCTTCGACATCGGCGATCGTGCGCATGTAGAACACACCGTCCAATTCGAGGCCCGGCACCGGTATTTTTCGTGACCGTGTGCCGGTGGCCAGCAGGAGCTTCGAATAACCGACGGGTTCGCCGCCCGCAGGTGAAATTGTTCTTGCCGCCGGATCGATCGCTTCAATCCGGCAAGACAGACGGGCGTCGATATCGAATTTGTCGAAAAAGTCCCCGCCTTTGAGCATCAGCCGGTCGAGGGTGAGTTCGCCCTTCAGGAAAGCCTTGGACAAGGGCGGCCGCTGGTAGGGCGCATGCGGCTCGTCCCCGATAAGGACCAGCCCGCCCTCATAACCCTGCTGGCGCAGGGTTTCGGCGGCTTTCAGCCCGCATTGGCCGGCCCCTATGATGATAATGGGTTCGATCGTCATGCAGTTCGTCTCGCCGGCGGGGTCAGAAGGCGGTGAAGGTCATCGTCGTCAGCGACCGCGCAATGCCCGGGATATTCAGGACATTGTCATGGATGTATTTGCCGATGTCCTCATCCTTGGGAACATAGATCTTCATCATGAGATCGAACTCGCCGGAGGTCGAATAGAGTTCGGAAACGATCTCACGGTCGTAAATCTTGTCGGCGACGGCATATGCCTTTCCGGGTTGGCATTGAAGTTGAACGAACACGCATGTCATGGCATTCCCCATCACGGCTCCGACGTCTTTGCAAACGCGGATTGAAGGCTGCGATATGCTTGCCGAACGGCTGACCGACAAGCTGCTGGAAAGTCTATTACACTCTTCATGACGGCAAGCAACCACACAAGCACGGGCATACACGCCAGGACCGCATGGCCTGCCGGTTGCCTGCCGCACTTGCGCAAAACGATGCTTTCGGGTCACAGTGCATGGCTGCAACGACGTTAGGAAAAGGGCCGTCTGCCATGCTGATGCATCAGATTTCCGATTGGGACGATGCTTATGCCAACGCCGCAAACATACCAGGCGGCGAGGATTTTCCGGCCAGATGGGCGAGCGAGGCCGAAGCGTTCCGGGCGCGCTTCAACGGATCCGATCAGGCGCAACTCGATGTCGAATACGGAAACGGCGATCGCAATCGATATGATGTGTTTCACCCGCCCGAAGCGCCCGGAGGGCTGGTGATCTACATTCACGGCGGCTTCTGGCGCGCCTTCGACAAATCGTCCTGGTCGCATCTGGCGGCCGGCGCCCTGGCACACGGCTTCAGCGTCGCCATGCCATCTTACACGCTGTGTCCCGACATCCGCGTTTCAGGCATAACGGAAGAGATCGCGGCGGCGGTGACCGCGATATCGCGGACGGTGCAAGGCCCCATCCATCTGACCGGCCATTCGGCGGGCGGCCATCTGGCGACACGCATGGTCTGCCGCAACACGCCGCTTGGCGCGGACGTCCTGGAGCGCATTCGGCGTGTCGTATCGATCAGCGGCGTGCACGACCTCAGGCCGCTCATGCGCACCGAAATGAACAAGACGCTCGATATCGACCGCATGGAAGCGCTGACCGAGAGCCCGGCACTGCTGGAGCCGATTGCCGACACGAGGCTGATTTGCTGGGTCGGCGGCGGCGAGCGGGCCGAGTTCATACGCCAGAACGCGCTGCTCGCCAGCATCTGGAAGGGGCTTGGCGCGGCGACCGTCGGCATCGAAGAACCGGACCGCCATCACTTCAACGTCATTGACGGCCTTCGGGAGGCCGATCATCCTCTGACATGCGCGCTTTGCGCATAGGTTCCTTGTCCGGCAGCGGGCCGTCGCTGTCGTCGAGGATGCGGTGCGCGGCCCCGTCGAGATCGTCATACTGACCCGACCGCAGCGACCACAGGAAAGCAACCAGCCCCATGGCGCCGAGAAAAAGCGCCACCGGTATCAGGTAAAGCAGATTGTTCAATTGCCCTGCTCCACAGGCGCCGGCGCAAATCCGGCCCTGTCCTCCTTGTCAGCGGCCACGTTCCGTTTCAGCATTTCGGCATCCGCCTTGGCGCCCATGCGAAGCCGCAGAGCATTGGCCACGACAACAATCGACGACGATGACATCGCCAGTGCCGCGACCAGTGGCGTGGCGTAGCCGAGAATTGCCGACGGAATGGCGATCATGTTGTAGATCACCGCAAGCCCCAGATTCTGGCGGATCAGCTGACCGGACTTCTTCGAGATTTCGATGGCCTTGGTCACGGCGGACAGGCTCTCGTGCAGGAACACGAAATCGGCGGCATTGCGGCCGACATCGGCGGCCGTTGCCGGCGCCATCGATACATGGGCGCTGACCAGCGCCGGAGTGTCGTTCAGCCCGTCGCCCACCATCAGAACCTTGTTGCCGTCCTCGGTAAGCCGCGCGATATATTGTGCCTTGTCACGCGGCAGCGCGCCGGCCCTGAAGGTGTCGATGCCCAGCGCCTCGGCAAGTCTGCACACCACGCCGGCCCGGTCACCCGATATCATCTCGACCGGCCCGGTCGCCTTCAGTGCGGCCACCGTCGCCGCAGCATCCCTGCGCAGGCGGTCCTCGAACACAAATGCCGCCAGGAAGCGTCCATCGGCGCTCAGGACGGCCTGTCCCTTGTCGGTATTGGCCTCTTTTGCAAGCTGATCGGTTCCCGAAAACGCCCAGTCGGCGCGTCCCAACCGGTAGGTGACACCGCCGCGCCGCGCCTCAAGACCGGCACCGGGCGTTTCCTTGATAGTGTCAAATGCCGCACCGCCCTCGATCCGCCCGGCCGAGCGGGCAAGCGCCCGTGACAGCGGATGACGGGAGTGGACACCAAGCTGCGCGGCAAGTTTCAAGTGAGCCGGCTCGATCTCGTCGCCGTTGAGCAATCGGGGCTGGCCGAGCGTGAGCGTCCCGGTCTTGTCGAACACCACCATGTCGGCCTGGGCAAGCCGTTCCATGGCGGATCCCTCCTTGACCATGACGCCGTTTTCAAACAGCCGGCCCGCGGCGACGACCTGTACGACGGGAACCGCAAGCGCCAGAGCACAGGGACAGGTAATGATCAGCACCGCGATGGCGATATAGAGCGAATGCTGCCAGTCGCCCGATACGATCGTCCAGCCGATAAAGGTGAAAAGCGCGACCAGATGCACGATGGGTGCATAAAGCTCGGCGGCCCGGTCGGCGATGCGGCGGTATCGCGCCTTTCCGCCCTCCGCCCGTTCCATCAGTTCCATCATCTCGGCCAGGAAGGACTGGCTGGCCGGCGCCATCGCCTCGATCTGAAGCGCGCCCGTCAGATTGAGCGTACCGGCCCGCACGATACTGCCCTCGGAAACCGTTTGCGGCGCGCTTTCCCCGTTGACCAGCGAGCAGTCGAGATCGCTGGTGCCGGAAACAACCCGGGCATCGACGGGAATGCGGTCCCCGGCGGCAAGCAGCATCATGGTCCCCGTCGTGATATCGTCGACCGCGACAAATTCCCGCGAACCGTCGGCCTTCAGGGTCATCGCGCCGCGCGGCGCAAGCTGTGCCAGCCCCTTGACCGCGGACCTCGCCCTTTCACGCATCAGGTGGTCGAGCGTGCGGCCGATGAGCAGGAAGAAAAGCAGCGTCACGGAGGCATCGAAATAGACATGCTCGCCGGAATTGGCCGTCTCATAAAGGCTCATCGCGAAGGCCAGAGTCACCGCCAGTGAAATCGGCACATCCATGTTCAGCCGTCGGTTGCTCAAGGCGTTGTATGCGGAATGGAAGAAAACCCGTCCCGAATAGGCAAGTGCCGGAGCCGCGATCAGCGCGGAAATCCAGTGGAACAGATCCCGTGTCGCGGCCTCCGCGCCGGACCAGACCGACACGGACAAGAGCATGATGTTCGCCGCCGCAAATCCGGCGACCGCAAGCGAGCGCAACATGAGCGGAAGGGTCGAATCCTCGTTCTCGCTCGAAAAATCGAAAAGATGCGCCTCATATCCAAGGCCGTTGAGGGTCTCGACGATGGCATCGGGCTCTTCGGCCGTTTCCGACCAGACCACGCTGACCCGTCTGGTCGACATGTTGACGCGCGCGTTGGACACGAAATCGAGTGCGTTGAGACCGTTTTCTATGGTTCTGATACAGGCGCCGCAATGAATGCCGGGCACGCTCAGATCCGATTGCCGGAGCCCCTCGCCCACCGGACGGCTGGTCAGCCGCAACTCCTCGGTCGAAGGTCCGGCGTGCAGCGCCCTTTCCAGCTCGACCGCGGACTCCGTTCCGGGTGCGCAGCAGCTCATCAGCCTTCCTCGTCCGCCTTGACATGGACGCGCTGGACATCACTGAACAGCACGCCGGAATCGCGCATAGCCCTGATCTTGATCAGCCATTGGCCGGGGTCGATCTCATGGGCCGCGTAATAGCTGCCGTCGCCCATGCGGTTCAGCTCCAGCGTCCGGTCGCTGTGCTCTTCCACCGGCCGGCTGATAACGATACTGACACCGTCCGCTTCGATCGGCGTTCCCAGCGCATTGGTAAGCCGATAGCGGACCGAGCCGCTATCGACTTCCAGGGCCGAGGACCAGCCACGGGCCTTCATGGCTTCGACCCGGGCAACCTCGTCATCGAATTCCTGGCTTGCCACATAGGTGTTCTTGACGATGAGCCCGCTCCAGCTTGAACCGGCGAAATAGGCCAGCGTCAGATTGACCGAAACGATTATCCCGTAGAACATCACCATGATGCCGAGCATGTGCCAGCCGGTAAACGGTCCACGGAAAATACCCTGTATTCCTTGCATCATCTGTCCTCCGGAGCGTCAAAGGTCGCGTTGTAAACATCCCGTTCATTGCTGCTCTTGTCTTCCGCAATGATCCTGAATACCGTCCTGCCGGGCTGAACCAGATCCGGCGGCTGCCTGATATAGACTTTCAGGTTGCGCAGCCTGTCAGGTTCGACCGGGATGGCGAAGGAGCGCCCGTCCGGCTGATCGATGCCGGTAATGGCCATCGTTGCCCCGGGCAGCCCTTCGATCGAGACGAAAATGACCCGCGGCTCGGCGATCATGTTGAGCAGCTTCACCGTATAGCCGTTGCGGATCGACCCGTCCGACAGGGTGACGTATTGCGGATTGCGGTCGTTAAGAACGTTGACCTCCAGCCGGTCGCGCGCGCCAAGCGCAATGAGCAGCCCGATCCCGACCAGAGCCCAGATCGAGAAATAAAGCACGGTGCGGAAGCGCAGCAGGATCTTCCAGTTGAAATGCTGGACCTTGTCGATGAACGAGCCGTCGGCATTGCGCACCAGCGACGGATTGATCGGCTCGGTGCCGCCCGCCGTCGCCAGGCTCATATTGTCGGAATACTCGCTCAGCGTGGCATAGGAGATCAGGCCGCGCGGCTTGTCGAGCTTGTCCATAACCGCATCACAGGCGTCGATGCACAGGGCGCAGGTAATGCACTCGAGTTGCTGACCGTCGCGAATATCGATGCCCATCGGGCACACGACCACGCAGGCGTTGCAGTCGACGCAGTCGCCCACCACCTTGCCCTCGGCCTTGGCCTTCTTGGCATGGCGCGACCGGGGTTCGCCGCGCCAGTCATTATAGGTGACAACAAGCGAATTCTCGTCGAGCATCGCTGCCTGAATGCGCGGCCACGGGCACATATAGGTGCACACCTGCTCGCGCATCAGGCCGCCGAAGACATAGGTCGTGGCGGTCAGGATTGCGACGGTGATATAGGCGACCGGTTCCGCGTTGGCGGTGACGAAATTGACAAGGAGCGTCGGAGCGTCGGCGAAATAGAAAATCCACGCGCCGCCCGTCGCAACCGCGATGATCAGCCAGATCGCGTGTTTGGATACGCGTTTGACGATCTTGTCGAGGCTCCAGGCCGCCGCATCCAGCTTCATGCGCTGGTTGCGCTCGCCCTCGATGGCGCGTTCCACCACCAGGAACAGATCGACCCAGACGGTTTGCGGACAGGTATAGCCGCACCACGCCCGCCCGACCGCCGTCGTGACCAGGAACAATCCAAGCCCGGCCATGACGAGAAGACCCGCGACGAAGAAGAATTCCTGCGGCCAGATTTCGATGAAGAAGAAATAGAAACGCCGATTGGCGAGGTCGACCAGGATCGCCTGATCGGGCGCGAACGGTCCGCGGTCCCAGCGCAGCCATGGCGTCAGATAGTAGATGCCGAGGGTAACCAGCATGACCAACCACTTGAAGCGGCGGAACTGGCCGCTGGCACGCTTGGGAAAGATCTTCTTGCGCGCTTCGTAGAGCGGCTTGCGTGCCCACGCCGCGTTGACGGCATCGGCATCGAACTGCTCGACATTGGTGCTTTGAGAACGTGTATCCGTCATTGTTTCATCTTCGGTTGCGGTTGGTTTTCAACGCGACGCCGGTCCTTTTTCGTAAGACCTTCGCGTCAAAGGCAGGCTGTATCAGGCCTACACCAGACCACCCCTTTGTTGATCCGGCCGCTATGCGACCGAACGAAGCAGCGCGGCGATGTGCCTCAAAATCCTTTGTTTACAACCGGATCCGGGGCACGGGGTATATCACCGCAGCCGCATTTTCCGGTCTATTGACCGCCGCCCAGCGAGTGGACGAACACGGCGAGCTGCTTGACGACCGGATCGCCAAGACGCTCCGCCCAGCCCGGCATGACGCCATGCTTGGGGTTGGCGATCTGCTGGGCAATCTCGTCTTCGGAGCCACCGTAAAGCCAGATGGCGTCTGCCAGGTTCGGTGCTCCGAATTCAATGTCGCCGGTTCCGTCATCCGCGTGACAGACCGCGCATTGCTCGGCATAGATCGCCGCACCGGCTTCGGTCAGCGCCGGGTCCGAGGGGGTTCCCGTAAACCCGTGCACATAGGCCGCCACCTGCCGGATCTCGCCCGGCTCCAGGAGGTCAGCATAGACCGGCATGTCGGAGAACCGCGAATCGTCATCCGTTTCCCAGCGCACGCCATGTGCAATCGTGTGATAGATGGCGTTGATGTCGCCGCCCCACAGCCAGCTGTCGTCATTGAGGTTCGGATAGCCCGGCGCACCCTGCGCTCCGGACCCGTGGCACTGTACGCAGTTGACCTTGAAGGCCGCTGATCCGCCGGCGACGGCAAACTGCAGCAAGTCGGGCTCGGCGGAAATCTCCTCGACCGGCATTTGTGCGATTCGGTCCAGATATTGGGCCTGGTCCGCCTTGGCCGCCGCCATCTCCCGGTCGACATTGGCCCGGCTGGAATAACCAAGCAGCCCCGGTGTCGCGCCCTTGATGAGCGGGATTGCCGGATAGGCAATCATATAGCCGATCGCCCAGATAATGGTCGCGTAGAAGGTGATCACCCACCAGCGCGGCATCGGCGTGTTGAGCTCTCTGATGCCGTCCCATTCGTGACCGGTCGTCTCAACACCACTGATTTCGTCAATTTGCTTCTCGGACATCACTTAATCCTTGTTATCCTCTTTCCGGTCGTCGTCGTCTTCCAGTGGTATGCGGGCAATCTCGTCGGCCTTTTTCTTGCTGCCGGGCCGGAAGGTGTAGATCACCGCCACAACAAAAACGATCACCAGGAAAAGCAGCCCCCAACTGTCGGCGAAGGTCCGCATGGTTTGATAGTCCATGACCGGTCCCCTATCGGTAACCTGACGTTGGGTCGTAGCTGGAGAAGTCGACAAGCGTGCCGAGCATCTGCAGATACGCAACGAGTGCATCCATCTCCGTCAAACGGGCCGGATCGCCATCGAAATCGCCGAGCACGGCTTTCGGATAACGCTCCTCGATACCCGACCAGTCGGCATCCGGATCGGCCTGAGCCTCAAGATCGGCTTTGGCGTTGGTCACCATGGCCTCGTCATAAGGCACGCCGACCGCCATATTGGCCTGCAGCTCCATCTCGATATTGGCGTAGTCCAATGGAGCATCCAGCAGGAACGCGTAGCTGGGCATGATCGACTCCGGAACGACGGAGCGCGGCTCGATGAGGTGCTGAACATGCCACTCGTTGGAGTACCGCCCGCCGACACGCGCCAGATCGGGCCCCGTACGCTTGGAGCCCCACTGGAACGGATGGTCGTACATCGACTCCGCCGCCAGCGAATACGGCCCGTAGCGCTCCACCTCGTCGCGGAAGGGACGGATCATCTGACTGTGACAGACATAGCAGCCCTCACGGATATAGATGTTCCGGCCGGCCAGCTCGAGCGGTGAATAGGGACGCATGCCCTTCACCTTCTCGATGGTGTTCTCGAGGTAGAACAGGGGCGCGATCTCCACGATACCGCCGATACTGACGACCACGAGGGACGAGACCAGCAGAAGCGTCGCGTTCTTTTCCAGGATTCTGTGTTTATCGATGAATGCCATTGTCGTTGCCCCTATTCAGCCGGCTGCATTGCGGGTTGGCTGCCCGGAATGGGAACCTCTTCGCGTTCGCGTCCGCGGATCGTCATGAAGATGTTGTAGGCCATGACGATGCCGCCGACGAGATACAGCGCGCCACCGATCGTTCTGAGGATGTAGTAAGGCTTCATCGCAGCGACGGACTCGGCAAAGGAATAGACCAGGAAGCCCTGATCGTCATACTCACGCCACATCAGGCCCTGCTGGATACCGGCCACCCACATGACCGCCGCATAGATGACGATGCCGAGGGTCGCGAGCCAGAAGTGCCAGTTGACCAGCCGCAGCGAATAGAGCCGCTGACGATGCCACAGTTTCGGCACGAGATAGTAGATCGCGCCAAACGAGATCATGCCGACCCAGCCCAATGCACCGGAGTGCACGTGACCGATGGTCCAATCGGTGTAGTGGCTGAGGCTGTTGACCGCCTTGATCGACATGACCGGTCCCTCGAAGGTGGACATGCCGTAGAAGGCGACCGCGACGACCATCATGCGGACGATCGGATCGGTCCGGATCTTGTCCCACGCCCCTGAAAGGGTCATCAGGCCGTTGATCATACCGCCCCAGCTCGGCATCCACAGCATGACCGAGAAGACCATGCCGAGGGTCTGCGCCCAATCGGGAAGTGCCGTGTAGTGGAGATGGTGAGGTCCGGCCCAGATGTACAGGAAGATCAGCGACCAGAAGTGGACGATCGACAGGCGGTACGAATAGACCGGCCGTCCGACCTGCTTGGGAATGAAGTAGTACATCATTCCAAGGAAGCCCGCCGTCAGGAAGAAGCCGACGGCGTTATGGCCGTACCACCACTGCGTCAGCGCGTCCTGAACGCCGGCAAATGCCGAGTAGCTCTTGGCTCCCAGGAACGATACCGGCACCGCCAGATTGTTGACGACGTGCAGCATCGCAATCGTCACGATGAAGGCGAGATAGAACCAGTTGGCCACGTAAATGTGCGGTTCCTTGCGCTTGAACAGCGTGCCGAGGAAGACCAGCAGGTAAACCACCCAGACAACGGTGAGCCACAGATCGACATACCACTCGGGTTCCGCATATTCGCGGCTCTGCGTAATGCCGAGCAGGTATCCGGTCGCAGCCATGACGATGAAGAGCTGATAGCCCCAGAACACGAACCAGGCGGCATTTCCGCCCCACAGGCGCGCCCGGGTCGTACGCTGAACCACATAGAACGACGTTGCCAGCAGAGCGTTTCCGCCGAAGGCAAAGATCACGGCCGATGTATGCAACGGCCGCATGCGCCCGAAGTTGAACCAGGGTTCGATATTGAGGTCGGGAAAAGCCATCTGAGCCGCGATGACGACGCCGACCAGGAAGCCGACGACCCCCCAGAACATCGTCGCAACGGCTCCGTATTTGACCACCTCATCGAGATATTCCGATTCGGCGGCCTCACCGGAGGCAGGCTGTACCGTTCCGAACGATGCCTGGCGCAGCAGCAGCACGACGGAAACGAGCAGCACGAAGAACAGCACCCACATATGGGCTTCAAACAGGCTGTCCCGCGCGAATGCTGCACCGAGCAGAGCAAGGAAGGCTCCGATCCCCACAGCAACGGTTTCAACTCCAAATTTCATAAATGACCCCCAGTCAGGCAGCTTATCCGTGCGGGCAGGACGCACGGTCCCACCGATCAGGACGGCTTATTTCAAAATACGCCTCGAAATTCCTTGATCTCGATCAATGCAACGGTTGACCTTTCGCCGCATATCTCACGGCTATGCGGAATGCCTGTTTGACGATAGCCAATTCGACCAACCTCCAGCGGCGAGGGTCTGACACATGGACTGGCAGGAGGTAGCGATGAATCAGCCGGCGGCACTCGATCTGATTGACGAATCAGCCCGGTTTTTCAGCGAACCCGGCGGCGATCCGCTGGTTGCATTGGAAAAGGCTCACATGACGCAACTGACCCTGTGCGACATGCTGGAGCAGATAGCCGATTCGATTCCCGGACAGATCAACCGGGAGGTCTGCAGCCGGCTTGCGGCCGGCCTGCTGCCGCTGATTCGCGACATTCATCAGTTCGAAGAGGAAATCCTGTATCCACAGGCCCTGAACCGCCTCGGCACCGCGCCTGAAATCGAAGCGACGATCAGACGCCTGCGATACGAGCATTGTGAAGACGAGTGTTTTGCCGAAGAACTGGCGGACGCCCTCTATGAACTCGGCACGGGCAAGGCGCCGCGCAATCCGGAAGCGACCGGCTACATGCTCCGTGGCTTTTTCGAGGCGATGCGCCGCCATATCGCCTTTGAGCACGAACATCTTGTCCGCCTGCTGCGGCAGGCCGCCACGGACGGCCAGCAGGGCCTTGTCACCGGTTAGACCGGAAAACTATTCGTTTCGCGGCAGCACCAGATTGGCGCGGCCGAAATTGATCACCGTGCGGTCCCGGTCGATCCGCCCGTCGATCTCGATCAGCGCCAGATGGGCGGCGCCGCGGTCTCCGGGAAGCACGAACACCAGCGGTTTGGACTGGCTGTCATCCTGAGACGCCCTCACCTTCTCAAGCAGCACCATCGACGCGATTTCCCAGTCATAACCGTCATGGGCAATGACCAGCTTCCCGTCCTCGACCGTAATGACGGGCCTTTCGTTTTTTGCCGGCTGACCGCCTGTCCAGTCGTCGCCGAACCGGTGCACGCCCGAGAGAACAGCGTCTGCGCCAAAGTCGAGCTGGACGGGATTTTGGGCTGAAAAATAGACCGGGATCGGACGCCCCGCCCCGGCAACGTCCGAGGGCGAGCGGACAAATCCCAGAACCTTCAGCGTCGCGTTCAGCCGGGCCCGCTTCCCGCCGCCCGAAAACGGATCTTCCGGATGGTCAAAGAACCACGGCGCCAGGAGATCGAGGCGATCGGCGCGCGAAAGCAGTGTAACGATCGAGTAGCCTTCGTCGGAGATGTCCGGATCGACCCCCCCGGCAGGATCGACCCTTCCCTCTTGCAACTGTCCAGCCTCCTCCATCAGGGACGCAAGCCGTGAAAACTGGCTCTGCACCGTCATGGAGGCCGCTCCCCAGGGGCCGAACGAGCCTGCAAGCAGAAGAATTGCAAGCGTGCCGACAATCACCCTCGGCCGCGCCGCCGAAGGACGGACAGAACACCACAGCAGCGTTAGAAGCAGCCAGAGTCCGATAACCGCGAGCCCGTAACGTTCCGGCGTGAGGCCGTAATCGCTGACCCGCCGGTAGAGCCCGATGGCCAGAAGGCACAAGGGCACAATCAACAGGAAGAACCACAGCCTGCCGAACGTCCTCAGAAACCAGGATCCGCCGTCCGCCCATGGTCTGGCGATCAGCCAGACCGCCGTGCCGCCGATGGAGAACAAAAGCACCATCAGGCCGATCTGACCGCGCGGCAATTCCCACTGCAGGAGGATACGTCCGGCATAAAGGTAAAGGATGGCGACATAGATCAGCACGAGCGGGACAAGCAGATAGTTGAGAAGCAGTCTTGATCCGGAGATCAACAGCCCGGTTTGGGTTTGAGGATCGAAACTCTCCGTCAGGTCGCTGGACACCATCGACAGGCCGAAGAGCGGGCCGACAAGCGTCACCGCGGCGCAAAAAAGATAGGCTGTGCTGTTGGAGCCGAAACTGACGGCAAACAGGTATTCGACGCTTTCAACAATGGCTGCGAGGCCGAGAAAGAACACAAGGGCGACGATAACCGAAAGCACAATCGCCATCGCCAGACGCGCGTTGAACATCCACATCGCATTGTCGTCACCATCGGCAAGGGTGCCGGCGACCATGACGCAAAGCAGAAGGCCCGGCATCCAGAACATCAGCAGCACCGTCATTTCGAGAGCCGCGGCAAACCAGAATGGAACGGTGGCCAACAGGCCGGCCGCGGCGGCCACCGCGACGCCGCGTATCGCGCTCCAATGCCGGCTTTCGGCATAAAGATGCGCTGCGCCGGACGCCAGGAGAGCGGATGCCAGCGCGCCGTAGAGCGGCTCGGCAAAGAGCCGGTGCGCGCGGCCGTCCGGGTCGTAGATGCTGCCGGGATCGATCGCGCCGGCGATGTGCAGGATACCGGTGACGAAAAGCAGCACGCTGAACGCGACCGGAAGCGGGAAGCGGTAAACGGTTTGCGACAGATCGGGCAACAGTCGCCCCAGTCGATTTGAACGTGCCATCAACAATCGTCCCGGCTGCGCGCCGGCGGACCTCTGAGAGGTGCGGCGGCTCAAACCTTTGTTTTAAAGGCACGATCATGGCCAAATTCGGTCTGTCGGTGGCGCTGCGGCCGGGTCAGGTGACGGATGATCGCCTAAATGCTGGCGCGATGAGCAAGCCGTTTCAAATCCGGAACGGTCACATGACGGTTGTTTTCGATCTCAACGACACCGTCCTTGCGCAGCTTCGTCATCTGCCGGCTGACGGTCTCGATTGTCAGCCCGAGGAAGTCCGCGATATCGGCACGGGTGAGCGGCAACTCGAAGGAGACACCGTCTTCGCCCTCCGATTCCGGGTTGATATGGGTGGCTATGAGATAGAGGAAACTCGCCACCTTTTCGGCCGCCGTCTTGCGGCCGAGCGTGACCATCCATCCCCTCGCCTCGTCCAGTTCGTTCAGCGTCTGCTGAAGAAGCCGATGCTCAAGCGACGGGCTGTCCTCGATCATGCGATCCACCGCACCGCGGGGAAAGCTGCACAGGCGCACGGTCGTCGCCGATTCCGCGTTGGTTTCACTCGAGGACTTGAATGGCCGGCCAAGGAAATCCGGTGCAAACTGCAACCCGACGATCTGCTGCCGGCCGTCGGACAGGATCTTCGTGAGTTTGACGACGCCGGAGAGAATATTGGAGTAGTGGGTGACCGTTTCGCTGTCGGCGACAAGAGCCGTCCCGGCCGACACCTCCTTGCGGCTTGCGATCTTGCTCAGACGCTGCAGTTCTTCCGGCGTGAGGGACCCGCACATGCCGTGATGACGTGCTTCGCATGCCTGGCAAAGTGCCGGCATCTCCGAATTGTGAATATCCCTGCGTTTTTCTGTCATTTTATCCGGTTCGACGAGCAGTCGTCCTGCATCTAATTAATACACTTTCAGCAAAAATGCGACCTGTTGACCAAATTTGAGAGGCTTTCCTGCAAACTCCTCATCTCCTTGCAAGACAAGGCTTTGCGATCAATCGGAAGGGGTTGCTTCAATTCGCCTCACCCTTGATCAGGATCAAATCGCGAAACCTGCAAGTCCGCTAAAAAACCGGCAACGGGTGGCAAAGAGCGGTGCCAAACCGCCATGGAAGCGAGGGAACTGCGATGCAGGACATATTGATCGATCGATTAAGGAAGCCGACACCGCGCTACACCAGCTATCCCACGGCACCGCATTTCCACGAGGGCATCGGAGCGGCGCAGTACGAAAGCTGGCTGAGCGCCATACCGAACGGCAGTTCGCTCTCCCTCTATGTCCACATCCCTTTCTGCGACCGCCTGTGCTGGTTCTGCGGATGCACAACCAAACAAACCAACAAATACAAGCCGGTAGAGCGCTATCTTGAATCCCTTTATCGGGAGATCGGGACCGTCGGAAACCTCACCGGATCCCATGCAAAGGTCAACGCGCTGCATCTGGGCGGCGGCTCGCCGACCATGCTGGAGCCACGGGATTTCGAGCGCCTGAGGGCGGTCATCGACGCGCATTTCGGGTTCACGGCAAATGCCGAAATCAGCATCGAGATGGACCCGAACGACCTTGGTGAGGACAAGTACGATGCCATGGCGGCGTTCGGAGTGACGCGCGCCAGCCTTGGCGTGCAGGATTTCGACGAAAAGGTCCAGGCCGCCATCAACCGGCCGCAAAGCTTCGAGCAGACGCGGGCCGTCGTCGACGCGATGCGGGCCCGCGGGGTCGGTTCGGTCAATCTCGACATGCTGTACGGCCTGCCGCATCAGAATCTGCAAACCATTGACGACACCGTCGCCAGGATCATCGCACTCGATCCCGATCGCATCGCGCTCTTCGGCTATGCCCATGTGCCATGGATGAAAAAGCATCAGCGGATGATCGACGAGACCCGCCTGCCGGACGTCCGCGAGCGGTTCGAGCAGGCAGCCCATGCCGCCCGGCGGCTGGCGGAAAACGGTTACCACAGCATCGGCATGGATCACTTCGCCCGGCCGCACGATACGCTCAGCAAGGCCGACCGCAGCGGAACACTGAACCGGAATTTCCAGGGCTACACGGTGGACGATGCGGACGCCCTGATCGGCCTCGGCGCCTCTTCGATCGGACGCCTGCCGCAGGGCTATGTTCAAAACACCCCCGCCACCCATGACTATCAGCGCCGGGTCGATGCCGAGGACGGCCTCGCCGTTGTTCGCGGCCTCGAACTGACCGGCGAAGACCGGATGCGCGGCTGGCTGATCGAGAGACTGATGTGCGACTTCCAGTTCTCCTCATCGGAGCTGACATCGCGCTTCGGCGCATCCGCGAACGCGGTCATCGACGAGGCGTGCGCGCTTGCGGCCGGCGATGACAGCCGGCTCTTTGTCATGGAGGCCGACACGTTCAGGGTGACGGAGTTCGGACGCCCCTATGTGCGCACCATCGCCGCCGAATTCGACTGCTATCTCAAGCGGGGAACCGGCAGACACTCGGTTTCCGTCTAGATCCGCGAACCGATACCTGCCCCGTGAAATGCGGGTCCGTTCGGGCTTGCACTTGCCTGCACCTCAGCCATGAAATAGACCCGAATGCGTGTCATTGCGGCCGGCATCGGGAGAATTCGGCGATGTATGATTATGTGATCGTCGGCGGCGGTTCGGCGGGCTCGGTGCTTGCGGCGCGGCTGAGCGAGGATCCGCGCAAAACGGTGTGCCTTCTGGAAGCGGGCGGCGACGGCAAGGGGCTGTTGTTCCGCATGCCGGTCGGTGCCGCCACCATGCTCTCGGGATGGCCCGTCAGGATAAACAACTGGGCCTACGAGACGGTTCCGCAGCCCGGTCTCAATGGCCGGCGCGGATACCAGCCGCGCGGCAAATCGCTTGGCGGATCGAGCGCGATCAACGCCATGCTCTATGTTCGCGGGCACCAGAGCGACTACGACCAGTGGGCGGCACTCGGCTGCGACGGATGGTCGTTCGAGGACGTGCTGCCCTATTTTCTGAAAACCGAGAACAATGAGCGGGGCGGTGACAGGCTGCATGGAACGGGTGGGCCGCTACAGGTGTGCGACCAGCGTTCGCCGAGACCGATCAGCAATGCGTTCGTGGACGCCGCCGTGGAGTGCCAGCATGCGCATAACAGGGATTTCAACGGTGCGGATCAGGAGGGCGCGGGTCTCTATCAGGTGACCCAGTTCTACGATCGGGATCGCGGCGGCGAGCGCTGCTCCGCGGCCGCCGCCTACCTGCATCCGAACGAACACCGCGAAAACCTGACCATCATCACCAAGGCGCACGCCGTGCGTATCCTCTTCGACGGCAGGCGCGCGGTCGGCATCGCATATGGAAAGGGCGGAAAGGACCGCGAAGTGCGCGCGCGCAACGAGGTCATTTTGAGCGGCGGCACGTTCAACTCGCCGCAATTGCTGCTGCTTTCCGGGGTCGGCCCGGCAGACGAACTGCGCAGCCACGGCATCGAGGTGGCGCACGAACTGCCGGGCGTCGGCCAGAACCTGCAGGATCATCTTGATTATGTGTTCCTCTCGAAGAGCGGAAAGACCGACCTTATCGGCCTCTCGCTGAGGGCGCTCGGCACAAAGATCGCCGCCGCGACCGAATGGACGCGGACCGGCAACGGCCCCCTCGCCTCGCCGTTTTCCGAAGCCGGCGCATTTCTGAAGACCGATCCGGCGCTCAAGCAACCGGATGTCCAACTCCACTTCGTTGTCGCCATGGTCGACAACCACAGCCGCACGCTGCATTTCGGCCACGGCTATTCCTGCCACGTATGCGTGCTGCGCCCGCATGCGCGCGGCGAGGTCGGCCTGACGGACGCCGACCCGCTTAAACAGCCGCGCATCGGCCCGCGTTTCCTCTCCGACGGGCGCGACGAGGACACGCTGCTCGCCGGCGTGAAACTGACGCGGCAGATACTCGAGGCCCCGGCCCTGCAGCCGTACCGGAAACGGGATGTCTATCCCTATTCCGGCCTCAGCGACGAAGAATTGCGCCAGGACATCCGCGCGCGGGCGGACACGGTGTATCACCCGGTCGGCACCTGCAAGATGGGAACGGACGACATGGCGGTCGTCGATCCGAGGCTGAGGCTGAAGGGGCTCGAAGGCCTGCGTGTGGTCGATGCCTCCGTCATGCCGACCATCATCGGCGGCAATACCAACGCACCGACGATCATGATCGCCGAAAAGGCGGCGGATATGATCAAGGCCGACAACGGCATCTAAAAAAGGGGCTCTCAGGCCCCTTTTTCAGGTTTCGGTGTGCCGGTCACATACCCTTGGTGATCTTGTCCGTATGCGAGCCTTCCGGCGCCTTCGTGATCACCGGGTCCGAGCCGCCTGCCAGAAGCGATTTGACGGTGCGGTCGTGGTCCGCCACATCCAGCGTCCCGTCCGAACCCGCGACAAGCTTGTTGATCTCGCGCATCATGCGCTTCTGGTGCTTTTCGGTCTGTGCGCCGGTCGCATCGTTCTCAAGCACGATTTCGGCTGCCTCATCCGGGTTTTCCTCGGCATATTTCCAGCCCTGCATCGATGCCTTGACGAAGCGCTGGAACATATCGACCTTCTTCGGATCGTCGAGGTCTGCTTCCAGCGCGTAAATTCCGTCTTCAAGCGTCGCGACGCCCTGATCCTCATACTGGAAGGTGATCAGATCTTCCGCGGCGATGCCGGCGTCGATGATCTGCCAGTATTCGTTATAGGTCATGGTCGAGATGCAATCGGCCTGCTTCTGCAGCAGCGGATCGACGTTGAAGCCCTGCTTGAGGACTTTGACGCCGTTTTCCGAACCGTCCGTCGGAATGCCAAGCTGGCTCATCCACGACAGGAACGGATACTCGTTGCCGAAGAACCAGACACCGAGTGTGCGGCCGCGGAAATCCTCCGGCGACTTGATGCCGCTTTCCTTCAGGCAGGTCAGCATCATGCCGGAGCGCTTGAAGGGCTGCGCGATATTGACGATCGGCACGCCTTTCTCACGCGAGGCAAGCGCGGAAGGCATCCAGTCGATGATGACGTCCGCGCCGCCACCGGCAATCACCTGTGCCGGAGCGATATCCGGTCCGCCGGGCTTGATTTCGACATCGAGATCGACGGCGTCATAAAAACCCTTGTCTTTTGCAACATAGTAGCCCGCGAACTGGGCCTGGGTGACCCATTTCAACTGCAGAACGAGCTTGTCTGCAGCCATGGCCGCGCTGGAAGCAAGGCCCATGGACAGGCCGAGCGCCAATGCCAACATCTTCTTCATTTCAGTCACTCCTCTGGTTGAGGCTCCGTCTCTTAGTCTTGTCAACTCCTGTAGGACGGATGCCAGAATGTAACAGCGCGTTCAAGCAGGGCCAACAATCCATAGGACAAAGAGCCTGCAAGCGCTGCAACGAAGATTTCAGCCCAGACCATGTCGATATTCATGCGACCGACCTCGGTTGAAATTCGAAAACCCATGCCGACGATCGGCGTGCCGAAAAACTCGGCGACAATTGCTCCGATCAATGCGAGCGTGGAGTTGATCTTAAGGGCATTGAAGATAAACGGCATTGCGGCGGGAAGCCGCAGTTTCAGCAATGTCTGCCAATAACTGGAGGCGTAGGTACGCATCAGGTCCCGTTCCATCGCACCGGCCGCTGCGAGACCGGCCACCGTGTTCACAAGCATCGGGAAGAACGTCATGACGACGACGACCGCGGCCTTGGACTGCCAGTCGAAGCCGAACCACATCACCATGATCGGCGCGATTCCGACAATCGGCAGCGCCGCGACGAGATTGCCGATGGGCAACAGGCCCTTGCGCAGGAACGGCACGCGATCGACGGCGACGGCCACCGCGAATCCGGAAAGACATCCCATCGCATAGCCGGCCAGAACCGCTTTCAGGAATGTCTGTGTGAAATCGGCCCAGAGTATATCGGTCGATGTCACGATGCGCGCCCAGATCATCGTCGGCGACGGCAGCAGGACCGGCGAGATGTTGAAGCCGACCGTAATGCCCTCCCAGACCACGATCAGGGTAACACCGAAGATCAGCGGGATCAGCAGGTTGATCCCGCGGGCGAGCAGCCGGTTTGACGGATTGAGCCTGACCAGCATGCTGTTGGCGAACCATGCCGCCACCCAGAAGAACGTCGCCGCGACGATAGCGCCATTGTTCATCGCGCCATCCCCATACGGTTCATGACGATACGCGAGGCAAGATCGACAAGCATGACCAGCAGAGCGGCAAGGATCGCGGCGGCGATCAGCGCCGACCATATCTGGATCGTCTGGCCGTAATAGGATCCCGTCAGCAGCCGGGCGCCGAGACCGGCAACGGCCCCGGTGGGCAATTCGCCGACGATCGCGCCGACAAGGCTGATGGCGACCGCCACTTTCATGGAGGTGAAGAGGAACGGCACGGCCGACGGCCAGCGCAGCTTCCAGAAAGTCTGCGGCTGGCTGGCATTGTAGGTCCGCATCAGGTCGAGATGTCTGGGATCGGGCGAGCGGAGGCCCTTGACCATTCCGACCGTCACCGGAAAAAAGGACAGATAGGCTGAGATCAGCGACTTGGGCAGCAGCCCCGATATGCCGATGGCGTTCAGGACAACGATGATCATCGGCGCGATGGCAAGGATCGGAATGGTCTGGCTGGTGATGACCCAGGGCATCAGGCTCTTGTCCAGTACGGCGGAATGCACGATCATCACAGCCAGCAGGATGCCCAATAAGGATCCCATGGCGAAACCGAGCAACGTCGACGACATGGTGATCCACGTGTGATAGAACAGGCTGCGCTTGGAGGTGACTTTCTTCAGCGCTGTGGTCTCCCAAATCTCATTGACCACCTGATGCGGCGCCGGCAGCACGGGCCGCTCCTGTGCCATGGTCCTTTGAACCATCTGCATCGTCGTCAGCGTCGTATCGGCCCTGGCCGCCTGATCGCGTTCGAACGGTGCGTTGAGTATCACGGCAAATCCGTACCAGATGACCACGATCAGCGCGACCACCGTGCTGACGGGCAGGACACGGTCGATAATCCAGCTGTTGATCCCCCGGAATTGCGCCATCAGCCCTTCGCCCTGATACGGGCAGGCATATGGTCCTCGTAGGAATGCCCCTGTCTCAGCCCCTCGCGCACCCTGTGTGCGATTTCCAGGAATTCCGGCGTCTCGCGGATATCCAGCGTACGATCGTGGCCCAACTCACAATCGATGATCTCGTGGATTCTCCCCGGCCTCGGGCTCATTACGACGATGCGCGTCGACAGGAAGACCGCCTCCGGAATGGAGTGCGTCACGAAGACGACGGTCTTCTTTGTCTTCGCCCAAAGCTTCAAAAGCTGTTCATTGAGATGATCCCTGACGATTTCGTCGAGCGCACCGAACGGTTCGTCCATCAGCAGCATGTCCGGGTCGAATGACAATGCACGGGCGATCGAGGCGCGCTGCTGCATGCCGCCGGAAAGCTGCCAGGGGAATTTCTTCTCAAAGCCCGTCAGGTTCACCAGATCGAGATTGCGGCTGATCAGGTCCGCCCGCTCCTTCTTTGGGAAACCCATGACTTCCAGCGGCAGCGAGATATTGCCTTCGATGGTCCGCCATGGATAAAGAGCGGCGGCCTGAAAAACATAACCATAGGCTCTGGAGAGTCTTGCCTCCTCGGGCGAGACGCCATTCACCGAAATCGATCCGCCGGTCGGCTTTTCAAGATCGGCGATGACCCGCAACAGCGTTGTTTTCCCGCATCCGGAGGGGCCGATGAGAGACACGAACTCTCCGGTCAGGACCTTCAAGTCGATATCGGACAGAGCGTGAATCGGCCCGTCATTGGTCTGAAAGGTCAGATCCAGATCCTGCGCGTCGATAACGATACTCATCCGCAACGCCCCGCGGCGGGCGGCAAATGGCTATTTGAAACGGACGTCAGCCCCATGCCCCTAGACCCCGCTCGCCGGAATGCCGGTGCGCTGGACCTTTCTCGGCGCGGTGACTTCCTTCCATTTTGAAAGCGCCCGGCTGACCGGGTGGAAGGGTTCACGCGCCACATAAGCGCCGTGGCCTTCCTTGGTCTTGACATCTCCGTCGTCAATTGAAATGTGACCGCGCGACAGGGTGAAACGCGGCAAACCTTTCACTTGCTTGCCCTCAAAGACATTGTAATCGATGGCCGATTGCTGGCTCGACGCACTGATCGTCTTTTCCTTGTTCGGATCCCAGACCACGATATCGGCATCGGAACCGACCAGGACCGCTCCCTTTTTCGGGTAAATATTCAGTATCTTGGCGATATTCGTTGAAGTTACGGCAACAAACTCGTTCATCGTCAGCCGACCCGTCACGACACCGTAGGTCCACAGCATCGGCATACGGTCCTCAAGTCCCCCGGTGCCGTTCGGAATCTTGGTGAAATCGCCGACGCCGTAGCGTTTCTGCTCGGTGGTGAAAGCGCAGTGATCGGTCGCCACGACCTGGAGCGAACCGGCGGCAAGACCATGCCAGAGCGAATCCTGGTGTTTCTTGTCGCGGAACGGCGGCGACATCACCCGCCGCGCCGCATGATCCCAGTCCTTGTGCTTGTATTCGCTGTCGTCGAGGGTCAGGTGCTGGATGAGCGGCTCGCCGTAAACGCGAATGCCTTTCTGGCGCGCCCGGCGGATTGCCTCATGCGCCTGCTCGGACGACGTGTGCACCACATAGAGCGGCACATGCGCCATATCCGCGATCATGATGGCGCGATTGGTCGCCTCGCCCTCAACCTCCGCCGGCCGCGAATAGGCGTGCGCTTCCGGCCCGTTATTGCCGTCTGCGAGAAGTTTTGCCTGCAACTGCGCCACCACATCGCCGTTTTCCGCATGGACGAGCGGCATTGCGCCCAGTTCGGCGCAGCGCTGAAAGGACGAGTACATTTCGTCATCATCCACCATCAGGGCGCCCTTATAGGCCATGAAGTGCTTGAACGTATTGATGCCCTTGTCGCGCACCACCTGTTCCATTTCATTGAAGACCTGCTCGCCCCACCAGGTGATCGCCATATGGAAGGAATAGTCGCAATTGGCCCGGGTCGACTTGTTGTCCCACATCTGGACGGCTTCCAGAAGCGACTGGCCGGGCGACGGCAGCGCGAAGTCGACGACCATGGTGGTCCCGCCGGACAGCGCCGCGCGCGTACCGCTTTCGAAATCATCCGACGAATAGGTGCCCATGAAGGGCATCTCGAGATGCGTGTGCGGATCGATGCCGCCGGGCATCACATAGCAGCCTGCGGCATCCAGCACCGTATCCCCCGACAGATCGGGGCCGATTTCGGTGATGACACCGCCCTCGATTTTCACATCCGCCGAATAGGTCAGGTCGGCGGTAACGATTTGGCCGCCTTTTATGACTGTGCTTCCCATAACTTCCTCCATGCGCCGAGCAACGCGAGATCGGGTGCTCTATTCTACGATTTGCGCCGTTTCCACGACCGCGTGGAGCAGGACATCCGCGCCTGCGCGCGCCCATTCCGGCGATATGTCTTCATCCTCATTGTGGCTGAGCCCGTCGACGCAGGGGCACATGACCATCGCCGTCGGAGCCATACGGTTGATCCAGCATGCATCATGGCCGGCGCCCGATACCAGATCGCGATGCGAATAGCCCAGCCGCTCGGCGGCGCTCCGCACGGCGGCAACGCAATTGCCGTCGAAGGCCACCGGATCGAAATGACCGGCCTCTTCGATCTCGATCTCCAGCCCCAGATCAGCCGCGATCTTCGCCGCCCCGGTTTCGATGCGCTGCTTCATGTCATCGAGCACATTTTGATGCGGCGAGCGGATGTCGATGGTGAAAACCACCTTGCCGGGAATGACGTTGCGCGAATTCGGATAAACGTCGCAATGGCCGATCGCACCCACCGCCTCGGGCTGGTGGCTCATCGCGGTCTCATGGACCAGTTCGGTAATGCGCGCCATGCCGAGGCCGGCATTCTTGCGCATCGGCATCGGCGTGGAACCGGTGTGGCTTTCCTTGCCGGTCAGCGTGATCTGTATCCACCACAATCCCTGACCGTGGGTGACGACACCGATGTCCTTGCCCTCGGCTTCGAGGATGGGGCCCTGCTCGATGTGCAATTCGTAGAAGGCGTGCATCTTGCGTGCGCCGACCTCCTCGTCGCCGCGCCAGCCGATGCGGACAAGTTCGTCGCCGAATTTCTTTCCATCCGCGTCGACCCGCTCATAGGCCCAGTCCTGCGTATGCATGCCGGCGAAGACGCCGGAAGCCAG